>NZ_JBFBJZ010000004.1:209316-237191 GCF_040686255.1 Kitasatospora sp. NPDC085879
TCGATCCAGTGGCCGGAGCGGAGCAGGTAGAGCCCGCCCGGTCCGGTGCCGAACGCGGCCCGGTACCCGGCCTCCCGACCATGCCCCGGACGCCCGGCCCCGCTCAGCGCGTCCAGTCCACGGTCAGCACCGCACCCGTACCGCGCTGCAGGAAGACGTACCCGGTGGAGGCGAGCGCCTGGTCGAACTGCAGCCTCAGCTGCACCGTCGCCCCGGGCCGGATCGCCGCCAGCCCGGCCGCACCGAACTCGCCCGAGGTCCGGCTGCCCTCGGTGAACCTGGCCACCGTCGCCACCGCGCCCGCGTCCGCCGGGGCAGCCCAGTCGTCCGTGCCGGTGGTGCAGGCCGCACCGAAGCAGCCGCCGCGCACGTCGACGGTCAGCTGCGCCGCCGCCCACGGATCCCCGCTGCCGCTGCCGTAGCCCACGGTCAGCCGGGCGCCGGTGACGGTGGCCCCGGCAGGGACGGCCGAGGTGTCGAAGGAGAGCAGCGCCCGGTTCTGCTTGCCGTCCGTTCCGCGGCCCACCGCGAGGCCCAGGCTGCCGGCCAGCGTGCCGACCACGGGCGAGCCGCCGTCCGCGGCGGCCTTCACATAGCCGTCCGCGGCGGTGTCGTCGGTGAGCTGCGTGCTGCCGGAACCGCCCGTGGGGGACGGCGAGGGCGAGGGGGTCGGGCTGGGGGAGGGGGAGGGCGCCGAGCCGTCCAGGCCCCAGAACCGGCCGATCCGGTAGGACGCGCACAGGTTCACGTCCAGCACGTACGCGCCGGCGGTGCCGCACTGCTCGGCCCCGCTGCCCGGGTCGACCGGCTGGCCGTGGTCCATGCCGGTGATCGAGTACACCTCGACCCGGTCGGCGCCGGAGGCGTCCCGGTACACCTGGTGCGGGTAGCCGGCGACGGTGTCGCTCACCGCGGCCGTCTGGCCGGTGCCGGCCACGTCCGTCCACTGCTTCATCAGCTCGGTCAGGTTGACCGGCTTCACCACCGAGTCCGCCGAGCCCTGCCAGAGCGAGACCTTCGGCCGCGCCCCCGTCCACGACGGGTACGCCTGCCGGACGAGGTCGCCCCACTGCTGCGGGGTCTTCGACGTGCCCATGGTCATGCAGTTCACCGAGGCCTCCACGGCCGTGGTGGCGCAGTGGTACGGCAGGCCGGCGACCACGCCGCCGCCCGCGAACACGTCCGGGTAGTCGGCCAGCAGCGCGGCCGTCATCGCGCCGCCCGCCGACAGGCCCGTGACGTACACCCGGCCCGGGTCGCTGCCGAGGTCGGCGACGGTCTTCGCGACCATCTGGCGGATCGACAGCGCCTCGCCGGAGTCCCGGGCGAAGTCGCCCGGCTGGAACCAGTTGAAGCACTGCGAGGAGTTGTTCGCGGACTGCTGCTGCGGCATCACCACGGCGAAGCCCCAGGCGTCCGCCCAGTGCGTCCAGCCGGCGGCCTCGCCGTACGAGGCGGACTGGGTGCAGCCGTGCAGCGCCACCACCACCGGCCGCCCGGACGGCAGCCCGGCGGGCGCGTAGCGGTACATCAGCAGGTTGCCCGGGTTCGAACCGAAGCCGGTGACCTGGACGGTGCCGGCGGCGCGGGCCGTGCCGTGGCCGAGCCCGAGCACCGCCGCGGCGGCCACGGCGAGCAGCGCGAGCGCCGCCCACCACCGCCTCACCGGAGTGTCGTACGTCATGGGGGACTCCTTGCGGGTGGGGGAGAGCCGACCGTACGGGCGCCCCCGCGCCGCCCGGCACGGTGCGGACGGACACCCCGGGGCCCGCCCGATGGCGGTACGCCCCATTGCAGGCGGCCGGGCCCGCGGCCCCGCTGCCCACGGTTCGGACGCCTCCCCCGCCCCGCCCCCCGCCGGTGCGAGGATGGCCGCAGCACCGTACGAAGGAGCGGCCCCATGCCCAGCAGCGCACCCGGACAGAAGATCGCCTTCCTCGGCACCGGCAAGATCGCCGAGGCCCTGCTCTCCGGTCTGCTGCGGGCCGGCGAGGACCCGGCGGACGTCCTGGTGACGGCCCGCCGCCCCGAGCGCGCCGCCGAACTCGCCGAGCGCTACGGCGTCACCGCCGTCACCAACGCCGAGGCCGCCAAGCTCGCCGACACCCTGATCCTCGCCGTGAAGCCGCAGGACATGGGCACCCTGCTGGAGGAGCTCGCCCCGCACGTCGCCCCCGACCGGCTGGTCGTCTCGGCCGCCGCCGGCATCCCGACCGCCTGGTTCGAGGAGCGACTGGCGGCCGGCACCCCGGTCGTCCGCGTCATGCCCAACACCCCGGTGCTGGTGGACGAGGGCATGAGCGTCATCTCCGGCGGCTCGCACGCCTCCGAGGCCCACCTGGAGCGCACCGAGGCGATCTTCCGCTCGGTCGGCAAGGCGATCCGCCTCCCCGAGTCCCAGCAGGACGCGGCCACCGCGCTCTCCGGCTCCGGCCCGGCCTACTTCTACTTCCTCGTCGAGGCGATGACCGACGCCGGCATCCTGCTCGGCCTGCCCCGGCAGGTCGCCCACGACCTCATCGTGCAGTCCGCGATCGGCGCCTCGGTGATGCTCCGCGACTCCGGCGAACACCCCGTCAAGCTCCGCGAGGCGGTGACCTCCCCGGCCGGCACCACCATCGCCGCCATCCGCGAACTGGAGAACCACGGCGTCCGGGCCGCCCTGCTCGGCGCCCTGGAGGCCGCCCGCGACCGCTCCCGCGAGCTGGCCGGCGGCGGCAAGTAGACCTGATCGGCCCGGCACCGGAGCCCCGGCGCCGGGCCGGTACGCTCGACCGGGTGAGCTACGACCTGGTGATCTTCGACAACGACGGGGTGCTCGTCGACAGCGAGCCCATCTCCAACCGGGTGCTGGCCGAGTACCTCACCGAACTCGGGTACCCGACCACCGTCGAGGACTCCTACCGGGACTACATGGGCTGCGCCGCGCACCGGGTGCACGACGTCATCCTGGAACGGCACGGCGCCCGGCTGCCCGAGGGCTTCGACGACCTCTTCCACGGCCGGGTCTTCGCCGCCTTCGAGGCCGAACTCGGCCCGGTCGCCGGGGCGGAGACCCTGCTCAAGACCCTGCAGCAGTCCGGCGTCCGGTACTGCCTGGCCTCCTCCGCCCACCACTCCTGGATCCGCACCGCGCTCGACCTCACCGGCCTGCGCGGCCACCTCGCCGAGGAGCTGATCTTCAGCGCCCAGGACGTCGGTGTCGGCAAGCCCGCCCCCGACCTCTTCCTGCACGCCGCCCGCACCATGGGTGTGCCGCCCGAGCGCTGCCTCGTCCTGGAGGACAGCCCCAACGGCGTGCTCGCCGCCCGCGCCGCCGGCATGGACGTGTACGGCCACGCCGCGCTCACCGACCCCGCCAGGCTCACCGCGGCCGGGGCCACCGGGCTGTTCACCTCGCTCGCCGAGGTGCCCGCGCTGCTGGAACGCGGCCGCCGGGCCTGAACGCGGGCCCGGCCCGCCGCGCCCGCCCGGAATCCGGTCCCGCCGACCCCCTCCCGCAACGGCCCGCCAGCGCCTACGCTCTCCGCCACCACACGTCGTACCGACCGGTAGCGGGGAGCCCATGGCCGAGACCACCCAGCGGCTGCGGCAGGCCCGCGCGGCGCTCGCGGCGAGCTTCCTGCTGCAGGGCGCCACCTTCGCCCTGCTGGTCAGCTGCATCCCGGAGATCCAGCGCCGGTACGGCCTCGACGACTCGCTGCTGCCGGTCTTCCTCGCCGCCGTGCCGATCCTCGCCGGGGTCGGCTCCATCGCCTCCGAGGCGCTGGTGCGGCGCAGCAGCGCCCGCGCCGTGCTGCGGACGGTGCAGCCCGCCGTCTGCCTCGCCCTCGCCGGGGTCGGTGTCGGCACCGAGCTGTGGCAGCTCGCCCTCGCGCTGGCCGCCTTCGGCCTGCTGGTCGGTGCCCTGGACGCCTCGATGAACATGCTCGGCGTCGGCCTGCAGCACCGCTACGGCCGCAGCATCATGCTCGGCTTCCACGCCGCGTTCAGCCTCGGCGGGATCGCCGGCGCCGCCGTCGCCGGGCTCGGCGCCCACCGCGGGACGCCGCTGAGCGTGCTGTTCGCCGGATCGGCCGCCGTGCTGATCCCCGCCGCGCTGCTGGCCGGCACCCGCTTCGCCGGGCCCGCCGAACTCGGCGACGCCGTCGAACAGGCCGCCCGCGCGGCCGGCCGGGCGGTGCCCTGGCGCCCGCTGCTGCCGCTCTGCCTCGCCATGGCGGTCGCGTACATCGCCGACGCCTCGGTCTCCAACTACAGCGTCAAGTACCTCACCGACACCCTGCACAGCCCCGACGACCTGGCCAAGCTCTCCTACCTCGGCTACATGGTGGCGATGCTGGCCGGCCGCGCCCTCGGCGACCGCGGCGTCCAGCGGTTCGGCGCGGTCGCCGTCGTCCGGGTCGGCGCCGCGACCGCCGCCCTGGGCTTCGCCGCCGCCGCGATCGCCCCCGCGCCCTGGGCCGGCATCGCCGCGTTCACCCTGCTCGGCCTCGGCATCTGCGCGATCATCCCGCAGGTCTTCGCCGCGGGCGGCCGCCTGATGCCCGCCGACTCCGACGCCGCCGTCGCCCGGCTCAACCTGTTCAATTACGTCGGATTCCTGATCGGTTCGCCACTGGTCGGCGCGATCGGCGACGCCGGCTCGTACCGGGCCGCGCTGCTCGCCCCGATGCTGCTGGTGCTGGTGATCCTGCCGCTCGCCGGCCACTTCGCGCCCGCACCGGCCCAGGAGCCCAAGGAGCCCGCCCAGGCGCACTGAACCCCCTGCGTCCAGCCCTGCCCCACCCACTACGGTGGTGGCATGCCCGACGTCGAACGCGACACGCCCTGCGGCCTGCACCTCTTCTGGGACGACGCGGTGACCGCGTACGACTTCGGCCCCGGCCACCCGATGGACCCGACCCGGCTCGCCCTCACCAAGCACCTGGTCGACGCCTTCGGGCTCGGCTCCGGCCCGGGTGTCACCGTCCGATCGGCCCCCGCCGCCGGGGACTCCACGCTCCGCCTGGTGCACACCGCCGAGTACATCGCCGCCGTCCGCCGGGTCGCCGCCGACCCCGGCCTCGTCGACCTGCGGCACGGTCTCGGCACCGACGACAACTGGGCGTTCCCCGGCCTGCACAGCGCCTCCGCGCTGATCGCCGGCCAGTCGGTCGCCGCCGCCGAGGCCCTCTGGCGCGGCGAGGCCCGGCACGCCGTCAACTTCGCCGGCGGGCTGCACCACGCCATGCCCGACCGGGCCTCCGGCTTCTGCGTCTACAACGACCCGGCGCTCGCCGTCGCCCGGCTACTGGAACTCGGGGCCGAACGGGTCGCCTACGTCGACGTCGACGTGCACCACGGCGACGGCGTCCAGCAGGCCTTCTGGAACGACCCGCGGGTGCTCACCGTCTCGCTGCACGAGCACCCGGCGACGCTCTTCCCGGAGACCGGCTGGTCCACCGAGTCCGGCGGCCCGGACGCCCCCGGCAGCGCCGCCAACCTGCCGCTGCCGGCCGGCACCGGCGACGCCGGCTGGCTGCGCGCCTTCCACGCCCTGGTGCCGGAGCTGCTCGCGGCCTTCCGACCCCAGGTCCTGGTCACCCAGCACGGCGCCGACACCCACGTCGAGGACCCACTGGCCCACCTCGCGGTCAGCCTGGACGCCCAGCGCCTCGTCGCCGAGGCCCTGCACGGCCTCGCCCACGAGCACGCCGAGGGCCGCTGGCTCGCCCTCGGCGGAGGCGGCTACGCCGTGGTCGACGTGGTGCCCAGAACCTGGACCCACCTGGTCGCCACCGCCGCCGGCCGCCCCGTCGACCCGACCGCCGAGACCCCCGAGGAGTGGCGTGCCGAGGTCTACCGCCGCACCCGGCAGCAGGCCCCGCTGCGGATGACCGACGGCGCCGACCCGCAGTGGCGGGACTTCCACGACGGCTACGACCCGTCCTCCCGCCTCGACCAGGCGATCCTCGCCGCCCGCCGCGCCGTCTACCCCCACCACGGCCTGCTGCCCTGACCCGCACCCGCGGTCAGCGCCGGCCCCGGCGCCGCAGCCCCGCCCGGCCCGCGCCCCCGCGCGCCGGGCCGGTGCTCCCGAGCGCCCCGCCGCCCCGCACCGGCCGGTCCGCCTGCGCCATACGCCGATCGGCTACGTACTGCAATCGGGGGATGCCGCACCGTACAACAACCGGGCATCCCCCTCTTCCCACTGGTACCACCCATAACTACTCTGGGCATACACGTGTGCCGGTGGAGTCACCGGAGGGGAAGCCGGTGCCTTGCACACGGGTAAGGGTCGGGTGATGGTCATGAGTTCCGGCGAACGCCCCCTGCAGGAAGTCGTCTTCCTGACCGTGGCCGAAGTGGCCTCGGTCATGAGGGTGTCCAAGATGACGGTGTACCGCCTGGTGCACAGCGGTGAACTGCCGGCCATCCGGGTCGGGCGCTCCTTCCGCGTCCCGGAGCAGGCGGTCCACGCGTACCTGAAGGAGTCCTACGTGCGGCTCGAGAGCGCGTAGGCCTGACACGGCAGGGCAGGATTACTGCATACCCCGAGCGGACGGTAGGCTAGGCCCTCCGTCAGTCGTATGGACTCCCGTCTCCCATGGACGGGGTCCGAGTGAGCGAGGGTTGTTCCGTGGGCTCTGTCATCAAGAAGCGTCGCAAGCGTATGGCCAAGAAGAAGCACCGCAAGCTTCTGAAGCGCACTCGCGTGCAGCGTCGCAACAAGAAGTAACCCGCGGCCGGACTCCTTCCCGCTCACGCGGGGGGCCAGCCGCTGCACCGACGGCCGCCTCGCGCGCACCAGGTGTCCGATCTGCCCGCCCGGGCCGTGCCCGGGCGGGCAGTGGTGTCTTCACGCCGGGTGCCGGCGCCGCGCGCGTGGCGCCGGCACGGCCCGGAAACATCGGCACGGTACGGTGCAGTCAGGGCGAACCGAGGAGGCCGCAGCAGCGTGGGCAGGACCGTACTCGTCACCGGTGTGGCCCGGCATCTCGGAGCCCGCTTCGCCGCCGAGGTCGCCCGCGCCCGCGGTGTGGACAAGGTCGTCGGCGTCGACGTCCAGCCGCCCGCCGAGGCCCTGCCGCCGGAGGTCGCCTTCGTCAAGGTCGACCTGCGCCGCCCGGCCGTCGCCCGGGTGATCGCCGACCACGGCGTCGACACCGTCGTCCACCTCAACGTCTCCGCGATGGGCCCCGGCGGCCGGTCCGCCGTCAAGGAGACCAACGTCATCGGCACCATGCAGCTGCTCGGCGCCTGCCAGAAGGCCCCCGGGGTGCGCCGCCTGGTGGTGAAGTCCACCACCGGCGTGTACGGCTCCGCCCCGCGCGACCCGGCCGTCTTCCACGAGCGGATGCAGCCCAAGGAGCTCCCGGCCGGCGGCTTCGCCCGGGACGCCGCCGAGGTCGAGGGGTACGTCCGCGGCTTCGCCCGCCGCCGCCCCGACGTCGCCGTCACCGTGCTGCGCTTCGCCAACATCGTCGGCCCCGCCGGCGACACCCCGCTCTGCGCCTGGTTCACCCTGCCGGTGCTGCCCACCGTGCTCGGCCGCGACCCGCGCCTGCAGTTCGTCCACGAGGACGACGCCGTCGAGGTGCTCCGGCTCGCCGCCCTCGACCCCCGTCCCGGCACGTCCAACACCGGCACCTTCAACGTGGCCGGCGACGGCGTCCTGCTGCTCTCCCAGTGCGCCCGCCGCCTCGGCCGGCCCACCGTGCCGCTGCTGAAGCCCGCCCTCGGCGCCGTCGCCGGACTCGTCCGGCAGACCAGGCTGGCCGACATCTCGCCCGAGCTGATCCAACTGCTCACCCACGGCCGGGTGGTGGACACCACCCAGCTCCGCGAGACCTTCGGCCACACCCCCCGCTTCACCACCGCCGAGGCGTTCGCCGACTTCGTCGCCGCCCAGCGGAGCGGCCTGCTGCCCCCCGAACGGCTCGCCGCCGTCACCGACCGGCTGGCCGCCCTGCTCGGCCAGGACGACCGCCCCACCCAGGAGCCGATGCCGCGATGACCGCAGCCCGCAAGACCGAACCGGCCGAGGCCAAGGTCATCCCGATCGAGTCCGCGCCCAGCTGGCACGCCGACGGCCCGACCGCCGGCGGCTTCGCCGACCGCCTCGCCGGGGCCGTCGGCGGCGCCCTCGCCGGACAGCTCGGCGCCACCGCCACCAAGGTCCTCGGCAAGGGCTGGGAGGACCGCGCGGCGAGCGGCCTGGCCTTCCTGCGGCGCCGGATCACCGGCGACTACGAGGTCGACGAGTTCGGCTTCGACCGGGAGCTCACCGAGGAGGTGCTGCTCTCGCTGCTGCGCCCGCTCGCCGAGAAGTACTTCCGGGTCGAGGTCCTCGGCGTGGAGAACATCCCCGCCGAGGGCGGGGCGCTGATCGTCGCCAACCACTCCGGCACCATCCCGCTGGACGCCCTGATCACCCAGGTCGCCATCCACGACCACCACCCGCACCGCCGGCACCTGCGGATGCTCGCCGCCGACCTGGTCTTCGTCCTGCCCGTCGCCGGCGAACTCGCCCGCAAGGCCGGCCACACCCTCGCCTGCAACGAGGACGCCCAGGCACTGCTGGAGCGCGGCGAAGTGGTCGGGGTCTGGCCGGAGGGCTTCAAGGGCATCGGCAAGCCCTTCTCCGAGCGGTACAAGCTCCAGCGGTTCGGCCGCGGCGGCTTCGTCTCCTCCGCGCTGCGCGCCGGCGTGCCGATCGTGCCCTGCTCGATCGTCGGCGCCGAGGAGACCTACCCGATGATCGGCAACTTCCGCTCGCTCGCCCGGCTGCTCGGCCTGCCCTACGTGCCGATCACGCCGACCTTCCCGTGGCTCGGCCCGCTCGGTGCGATCCCGCTGCCGACCAAGTGGACCATCCAGTTCGGCGAGCCGATCCCGACCGACGGCTACCCGCGAGAGGCCGCGGACGACCCGATGCTCGTCTTCAACCTCGCGGACCAAGTCCGCGAGACCATCCAGCACACCCTGTACAAGCTGCTGGTGCAGCGGCGCTCGGTCTTCTTCTGAGGGCCCTGCTCGGCCGAGCGCACACCTCGACTGAGCGCACACCACGGCCCCCGGGAGTCGGCCCGGACACGCCGCGGCGGCCGTGGGAGCTCGGGAATCCCACGGCCGCCGCGCCGGCGCCGGCCTCAGCCCAACGTGAGACCGGGCAGCAGACCGGGGATCAGCGGCGGGATCGTGATGCCCTGACCGTCCGGTGCCGGGGTCGCCGAACCGGACGGGGCGGGGGAATCGCCCGATCCGGTCGTACCGCCCGTGGCCGGCGCACCGCTCTGCCCGCCGCCGAGGCCGTTGGTGAGACCGTCGACCAGGCCACCGACGCCCTGCGGGGCGGTGGAGGGCACGGCGCCGTTCGGAGCCGTACCGGTGCCGCGCGCCGTCGGCGCGCCCGAACCGCCCTGCGTGGCGCCCTGGCCGGCACCGCCGGACATCTGCCCGTCGCCCGACCCCGTGCCGTGCTGGTCGCCCGTACCGGGCTTCTCCAGGTGCAGGGGCGCGACGTCCTCGCTTATGTCGTCGAACAGCTCGTCGACCTGCTCCGCCTGCGGGCCGAGCTCGCCGGGCAGCCGGTCGTGCAGGCGCGACCAGCGGTCGTCCTGACCCGCGGCGAAGCCGGCGAGCTGGCGCATCGGCGTCAGCGAACCGTTGCTCCGGTACACCGAGCGCAGCAGGTCACGGCCGCGGACGGCCTCGGCGTGCATGTCGTCCAGCGCGCGCCGGACCTGCTCCACGGTGTCGGGGCTCAGCGTGTCCGGCGAGCCGGACCGCTGGAGCAGGCTCTGCGCCTCGTCGAGCCGGGTGGACGCCTGCTCCAGCAACAGGGCACCGCGCTCGGAGTCGGAGCCCGCCCAGTCCAGCCGGAGGCCCTCCAGTCCGCGCTTGACGCCGTAGAGCGCATCGCCCGGCAGCGCGCCGCCGCTGGCCGCCGCGGCACCGGTGAAACCGCCGACCGCGACACCCGCGACCAGACCGCCGATCGCCAGCCGGCGGCCCCAGCGGACACGGCCGGACCGGGCGGCCCGGTGCCCGCGCTGCCGGGGCACCACCGGGGTGCCGCCGCCGGCGAAGGCCTGCTCGAACGCGGCCATCAGCTGCGCCCGTTGGACCGCCTTGGTCTCCGCGGAGAATTCCGGGACGGGCAGTTCGCCGAGGGTGTCCGCGACGGCCAGCAGCTCGGCCATCGCGGTGGATCCGGCGCGGTGGGCACCGCCCGGTGTGCTTCCGTCGGAGCCGCCCCCGCCGGGTGAGTTGTCCGTCCGGTGGGCCTCCAATGCCTCGGCGAAGGCCTTCGCCCGCCGGTGCTCCAGCACGTTTGCCGTCACGGGCCGCACCTCCCTTCGTCGTTGTCGACACCGTGGCCTGCCGGATGGTTGTCTCGGCGGGCCGAAACCACACCATCGGGTGATGCGGCCGGATCTTGCTTGACCGCGGGCCCGTTGATGGTTTCCAGGCTGGCCAACGAGCGGTGCCGGGAGTCGGTTACGCACGACTGATCATGTGACCGCGCATTCACTCGCCCGTGTCCGCGCACGGGCTCGGGTGACGGTCCGTCGGATGTCGCTGCCACGGCCGGTCGGCTCACCGCGCGTCCGGGGGCAGCAGGCGGGCCAGGGTGCGCACCGCCCGGTACTGCAGGGTCTTGATGGCACCCTCGTTCTTGCCCATGATCCGCGCCGTCTCGGCGACCGAGAGACCCTGCAGGAAGCGGAGGTTGACGCACTCCTGCTGCTGCGGGTTGAGCCGCTTCACGGCGTCCCGCAGGGACGCGTTGGCCAGCGACTCGAGGACCGACTCCTCCGGGCTGCGCTCGCACTCGTTGGAGTCCAGCATCTCGCCGGTGGTGACCTCCAGCCGGAACCGGCTGGACTTGAAGTGGTCGGCCACCAGGTTGCGCGCGATGGTCACCAGCCAGGCGCCGAAGTCCCGCCCCTGCCAGGTGAAGGTGCCGATCCGGCGGAGCGCGCGCAGGAAGGTCTCGCTGGTGAGGTCCTCGGCGGTGGCCCGGCTGCTGACCCGGTAGTAGATGTACCGGTAGACCGTGTCCGCGTACTGGTCGTAGAGCCGGCCGAAGGCCTCGCTCTCGCCGGCCTGCGCACGCTCGACCAGCTCCATGACCGGGTTGTGCTCGGTGCCGGTGCCGGTGCCGGTGCCGGTGCCGCGGTCCGTCCGGGGGCGGCTGCGGGCCGGGGCGCCGATGCCGCGGCGGGTGTCGGTCGTGGTGCCGGTGCCGGCACCTGTGCCTGTGCCGGTCGTGGTGCCGGTGCCGCTGGTGGCGGTGGAGCGCAGCAGCGCACCGGGGCCGGCCGGGCGGGCGGCGGGGACGGTGCGCGGGCCAGGCGCGACGGGGGCGCCGGCGACGGCGAGCACGGGCTGGGGCGTGAGCACCTGGAACTCGTGGATGGCGGCCCACAGCCGGTCCAGCCGGGCGCCGGTGCGCAGGATGGCGGTCGACGGGCGGGAGGTGGCGGGCGCGTCGTTCCGGACGGGTGGGTACACGGGACTCCCAGAGGCAGAACTGTGGACGGGTCACCTCCGCCTGCGCGGAGAGCACGCCCCCTGCCCCCGCCGGGGGACACGCAGGTGCCGTGCATCCAGGAGAGAATAACGCTTTGTGCAATGACGGCTACACCCTGTGGCGGAACTGGTCGTTTGAGATCCGGTTGCCGCGTATATTCAGCCGCTACTGATCGTCGGTGGCCGGTCCGGGCGCGCTCCGCGCGATCGAATGTCGACGCGGTGTGACCGATTCGAGTGAGGGGCGGGCGCTTTCCCTGCCGCGCGACCCGGTAACCCACAACTTTCCCCAGTCGCCGAACGATCGGATCCGGTCAACACCGAAGCCGGGCCGATCCGGTGGCGTCCGCCCGAGTTCGCCCGTACGTGTGAGGGGTCGGGCGGCCACAGGTGGACGGTCCGCCGGCCCGCCCGCCGCGGACCGTCGGGGCCCCTCACCAGGCGTCGTTCAACTCGGCCCAGGCCCGGCGCTCCTCGCGGCTCAGCCGGACGGCGCCCCGCCGGTCGGGGTGCCCGGGCGGCGGCCCGGCCGGTGCGGCGGCCGGCGCCGGGGCGGTGTCCTGCCCGGGCAGCCAGCCGGCGTGCGAGGTCGGGCCGAAGAACAGCCCCAGCCACCCCAGCGCGACGGCCGTGCGGTGCAGCGCCACCCGCAGGTTCTCCCACACCCCTTGCTCCTCTCCTCGGTGACGGCGGTTCAGGCGGCGGTGCGCCAGCTGAACGGTGAGACGTACGACAGGCGGCGGCGACCGAGGCGCCGGCGGCGGGCGCCCGGGTGGTGCGGGCGGGCCCGGGGCGCGGCGGCGGCCGCCCGGGCGAGCAGCACGGCGGTCAGGGCGGCCAGTTCCTCGGCGGTCGGCGAGCCGCGCTCGACGCGGATCAGGGGCGGGCGGTCGTCGGTCATCGCGTCCTCACTGGGGCTGGTTGCCGTGCTTGCGGCTGGGCAGGTCGGCGTGCTTGGTGCGGAGCATGGCGAGCGAGGCGGCGAGCACCTGCCGGGTCTCGGCGGGGTCGATGACGTCGTCGACGAGGCCGCGCTCGGCCGCGTAGTACGGGTGCATGAGCTTGCTCTTGTATTCCTTGATCTTCTGGGCGCGCATCGCCTCGGGGTCCTCGGCGGCGGCGATGTCGCGGCGGAAGATGACGTTGGCGGCGCCCTCGGCGCCCATCACGGCGATCTCGTTGGTGGGCCAGGCGTAGCAGAGGTCGGCGCCGATCGAGCGGGAGTCCATGACGATGTAGGCGCCGCCGTAGGCCTTGCGCAGGATCAGCGAGATCCGCGGCACGGTCGCGTTGCAGTAGGCGTAGAGGAGTTTGGCGCCGTGCCGGATGATGCCGTCGTGCTCCTGGTCGACGCCGGGAAGGAAGCCGGGGACGTCGATCAGCGTGACGATCGGGATGTTGAAGGCGTCGCACATCTGGACGAAGCGCGCGGCCTTCTCGCTGGCCCGGATGTCCAGCACGCCGGCGAGCCAGCTCGGCTGGTTGGCGACCACGCCGACCACGTGCCCGTCGATCCGGGCCAGCGCCACGACGACGTTGGCGGCCCAGCGCTCGTGGACCTCCAGGTACTCGCCGTGGTCGACGATCTGCTCGATCACCTTGTGCATGTCGTAGGCACGGATCCCGTCCGCGGGGACGATGTCCAGCAGGGCCTCGCCCGACCGGTCCACCGGGTCGGTGCACGGGGCGTCGGGCGGGAAGTCGCGGTTGTTCTGCGGCAGCAGGGACAGCAGGTGCCGGACCTCCTCCAGGCAGCCGCGCTCGTCGTCGTGGGCGAAGTGGGCGACGCCGGACACCTCGGAGTGGACGTCGGCGCCGCCGAGGCCGTTCTGGGTGATCTTCTCGCCGGTGACGGCCTGGACGACGTCCGGGCCGGTGATGAACATCTGTGAGGTCTCCCGGACCATGAACACGAAGTCCGTCAGGGCCGGGCTGTACGCGGCGCCGCCGGCGCACGGGCCGAGCATCACCGAGATCTGCGGGATGACGCCGGACGCCCTGGTGTTGCGCTGGAAGATCCCGCCGTAGCCGGCCAGCGCCGAGACGCCCTCCTGGATCCGGGCGCCGGCGCCGTCGTTCAGCGAGACCAGCGGGGCGCCGGCCGCGATGGCCATGTCCATGATCTTGTGGATCTTCTGGGCGTGGGCCTCGCCGAGGGCGCCGCCGAAGATCCGGAAGTCGTGCGCGTAGACGAAGACCGTCCGGCCGTGCACGGTGCCCCAGCCGGTGATCACGCCGTCCGTCCAGGGGCGCTTGGCCTCCAGGCCGAAGCCTGTCGCCCGGTGCCGGCGCAGCGGCTCCACCTCGTGGAAGGAGCCCTCGTCCAGCAGCAGGTCGATCCGCTCGCGGGCGGTCAGCTTGCCCTTGGCCCGCTGGGCCAGCGTCGCCTTCTCGCCAGGGCCGAGCCGTACCTGCTCGCGGACGGCGTGCAGTTCCGCCGCGCGTCTGCGCGCGTCGCCCGCCGCCGCGGCGGCGGGTGCGGTGGTGTCCTTCGCAACGGTCATGACTGGTCGCTCTCCTCGGGGCGCGGCCTGCCGCGGCAGCCGCCGTGGCGGGCCGCCCGGTCGTGCGGGCGTCTGGTGGCGGGGCGTTCCGGTCAGCGGCCGCCGGCGACGACGAGCTCCTCGCCGGTGATGTTGCCGTTCGCGGCCGAGCCCAGGAACAGGACGGCGGCCGCGACGTCCTCCGGGCGGTTGAGCACGCCGCTCGGGGTGGCGGCCCGCTCGCCGGCCCGCAGCTCCTCGGGGAGCGCCGCCCGGACATCCGCGGTCAGCGTCAGGCCGGGGCTGACCAGGTTCACCAGCACACCGGCGCCGTGCAGGTCCCAGACCAGGCTGCGGACGAACCCGTGCAGGCCGCTCTTGACGGTGCCGTAGTACTCGCGCCCCGGCTTGCCCAGCCGGGCCACCACGGAGGAGACCAGGACGACACGGCCCCAGCCGCGGCTGCGCATCGCGGGCAGCACCAGCTGCACCGTCCGCAGCGTCCCCACCGTGTTCTGCTCGACGAAGGAGGCCCACTCGGCCGGGTCGTGGTCCTCGAACCGGGCCCCGCGCGGGCGCAGCGCCCCGGGCATCATCGCGTTGGCGACCAGGACGTCCACCCCGCCCCAACGCTCCTCGACCTCGGCGACCGCCCGCTCCGGCGAGTCCGGCTCGCCGAGGCGGTACCGGACGGCCGCGGCCCGGCCGTCCGCGGCGCCGAGCTCCTCGGCGAGGGCCTCCGCCGCCGCCTTGTCACTGCCGTAGCCGACGGCGACACGGGCGCCCTCGGCGGCGAAGGCCCGGGCCGCCGCGTTGCCGATGCCGCGGGTGGCACCGGTGACGAGAACGGTGCGGCCGGCGAGTCCGAAGTCCATCTCTGCTCCTGGGTCAGTGGGCGGCGGCAGCGCCGCCGGTGTCGGACAGCGGGTCGGTGACCAGCCCGGCGGTGGCCGCCGTCAGCGCGGAGGCGAGCAGCGCCGTCTCCCCGGCCCGGCCGCGGGCCGAGACGTAGCCGTCCGGCCGGACGAGGACCCAGCTGCCCGCGGCGGTGAGGCCGAGGCGGCGGCGCAGCGCGCCGTCCGGGTCGGGCAGCGCGGTCGGTCCGGCGTCCGGGCCGGCCACCGTGCGCACCGAGAGCCAGCCGCCGAAGCGCTTCTCCAGCGCGGCCAGGGTGCCGTCGAGGGCGGGGTGGCTGCCGCCGGCCAGCAGCTTCCAGCCGACCGCGCGCAGCTCCTCGGCGAGCGCGGCGAAGCCGGGTCGCGCGAGGTCCGCCTCGGTCAGTTCGGAGAGCCGGCGGCCGGGGGCCGGGCCGTCGCCGCCGGGCGCGGCCGGCCGGCTGAGCGCGCTGTCGGCGTAGCTGAGGTCCAGCGCCGACATCGCCTTCATGATCTTGCGGGAGACCTTCGACCGGAGGGCGGGGAAGGTGCTGACCACCTTGAACATCACCGGCAGCACGAACGCCGCCACCGGGTGCGTGAGCTGGATCAGCTGGGTCGCGCGGTTGGTGGAGCCGAGCAGCGCCGCACCGACCGGCACCCGCTCCTCGGAGTAGGTGTCCAGCAGCGCCTCGGCGGCCTCGCCGCGGACCACCGCGGCGAGCTTCCAGGCGAGGTTGTAGGCGTCCTGGATGCCGGTGTTCATGCCCTGCCCGGAGGCGGGGCTGTGCACATGGGCCGCGTCGCCGGCCACCAGGCAGCGGCCGGAGCGCATCGAGCGGATCATCCGCTGCTGGATGGTGAAGACGGACACCCAGGTCGGCCGTTCCACCCTGACCGGTCGGCCCACCCCCAGCGAGAGCCGCTCGGCGAAGCGCGCGCCGACCGCGTCGGCGTCCCCGTCGTACGAGGCGTCCGCGGTGTCCAGCAGGCGCCACTTGCCCTGCTCCGGGAAGGGCACGGCCATCAGCGAGCCGTAACGGGTGCGCAGCCAGTGGATGGACCGGTCGTCCAGGTCCGTGTCGAGCACCGCGTCGGCGATCAGCCAGGTCTCGCTGGAGTCGCCGACCAGGGTCAGGCCGAGCAGTTTGCGCACGGTGCTGTGGCCGCCGTCGCAGCCGACCAGCCAGGGGGTGCGCACGGTTTCCCGGGTGCCGTCGGCGCGGTCGAGGACGACGGTGGCGCCGTCGGCGTCGTGCTCCAGGGATTGCAGCCGGGTGCCCCATTCCACCTCGACGCCGAGTCGGGACACCGCGTCCCGCAGCACCTGTTCGGTAATGGCTTGGTCAACCATCACGGTCATCGGATAACGGGTCGCCAGTTGCGAGTAGTCTGCGTTCAGCGCGGCGAGTTTCCGGCCGTTCTGGTGCAGAGTGAACTTCTGGACCCGGCGGCCTTTCGGCATCAGGTCCGGAAGGATTCCCATCTGGTCGTAGGTTTCGAGGGTGCGGGCGTGGGTGGCCAGTGCCCGGCTGGTCGGCGCGGGGCCGGCGGCGGCGTCGACCAGGCGCACCGGGACGCCGCGCCGCAGCAGTTCGTGGGTCAGCGTCAGCCCGGCCGGCCCGGCCCCAACGACCATGACGTGCACTGGATCTGTGGACATCGTTCGCCTTTTCGCTGCGGCGCCGCACCGGTGCGCGGCGGCTTCTCGGACCTACCCGTGGCGAGCCTGCCGGGCCTCGCTAGAAGTCCGCTCGAAACGGCCTCCAGAACGGTTGGGGCCCCCGCCGGAAGACCCCCGCGGAAAGACCGGATTCCGCGGTGGAGTGAATGAACGGCCCCTCGGCGGGCGTTCGCGTGCGCTAGAGTGATGCGACGTCAGCCCGCTGCCACGCGGACATGCCGCGGAATGAGCCGGGCACATCGCCGTAAATGCGGCGAAACGGAATTCGCCGCATTGTCCTCACGGAGCGGAGCGCCGCATGGCCACCAACCAGTCGCATGTGAACCCGAAATCGGCAGGACCCGGCGACGGCGCCGCGGCCCGGCCGGAGGCGTTACCGCGCTCCCTGCTCGTCCTGGGCGCCGCAGTCAGCCTCGGCGTCGTCATGTCGACGCTCGACACCACCATCGTCTCGGTCGGACTCCGGGCCATGGGCGAGGAGCTGGCCGCCCCCCTGTCCACCGTCCAGTGGGTGACCACCAGCTACCTGCTCGCCTTCTCGATGGTCATACCCCTGGTCGGCTGGGGAGTGTCCCGGTTCGGCGCACGCCGGATGTGGCTCTCCTCGCTGACCGTGTTCGTGATCGGCTCGGCACTGTGCGGTCTCGCCTGGTCGGCCGGCTCACTGATCGCCTTCCGTGCCCTGCAGGGCCTCGGCGGCGGCATGCTCCTGCCGCTCTCGCAGACCATCCTGGCGCGCGCCGCCGGCCCGAAGCTGATGGGGCGGGTGATGGGCCTCGCAGCCGTCCCCGGCATGCTGTCCCCGGTGTTCGGCCCGCTGCTCGGCGGCCTGATCGTCGACCACCTCGACTGGTCCTGGCTGTTCTACGTCAACCTCCCGCTCGGCGCGGTCGCCCTGGGCCTGGCGGCCAAACTGCTGCCCCGCGACGAGACCACCACCCGGGCCCCGCTGGACGTGCTGTCGGTGCTGCTGCTCTCGCCCGGCCTCGCCGTCCTCACCCTCGGCTTCCTGGACGCCGGCGGCCCGGCCGGCTTCTCCTCGACCCGCGCCCGGGCCGAACTCGTCCTCGGCCTCCTGATGTTCGGCGCCTTCGTGCTGCACGCGCTGCGCCGCCGCACCGCCCCGCTGGTCGACCTGCGACTGTTCCGCCGCGGCGCCGTGGCCGCCTCCGCGGCCACCTCGTTCCTGCTCGGCGCCTCACTCTTCGGCGCGCTCTTCCTCTTCCCGCTCTACCAGCAGCTGCTGCGCGGCCAGGACGCCATGACGGCCGGCCTGCTGCTCGCCCCGCAGGGCCTCGGCGCGGTGCTGGTCGCCCCGTACGCGGGCCGGCTCACCGACCGCTACGGCGCCGGCAAGGTCGTGCCGGTCGGCATGGTGCTGGCCCTGCTGGGGACCCTGCCGTACGCCTTCGTGGAGGCCGACACCTCCGAGGCCTGGCTCGCCGGGGTGCTGCTGGTACGCGGCCTCGGCCTCGGCGCCACCTTCATGCCGACCCTGGTCGCCGCCTACCACGGCCTCGACCAGACGCAGATCCCCGGCGCCACCAGCATCGTCAACATCTCGCAGCGGGTGGGTGGTTCGGTCGGCACCGCGCTGCTCTCCCTGGTGCTGCAGCGCAGCTACCAGCAGCACGCCGGCCCGGACGCCGTGGTGACCGAGGTACAGGCCGGCACGCACGCCGCGGAGCAACTGGTGCCCGCCTTCGGCAGCGCGTTCTGGTGGACGCTCGGCTTCAGCGCGCTCGCCCTGCTGCCCGCCCTGGCCCTGCCCAGGCGCCCCGCGGAGACGGCCTCGCACCACTGAACGCCTGATCGGACGTCCCCCAGGGGTGTGCCGGGCCACCGGCCCGGGCCCGGGCAGTCCGCCCGGGCCCGGCGGGCCTTGTACGGCACCCGTACACCTTTGGCGACATGCTCTACGGGCGGCCGGTGGAGACCGCGGCGGCGATCAGGTGCGGTCCGATGGCGGCGAGTGCGACCCGGGCGGTGGTGCCCGCGACGGTCGCCGTGAACCGGCCGGTGTCCGACGGCCGCAGGAGGACAGCCGAGAGCGGCAGCCCCGCCTGGAGCGCCGCGGGCAGCGCCTTGTACACGGCCTCCTTGGCGCAGAGCAGGGCCAGGGCCGCGGCGCGCGGGTCGGGTCCGGCGAGGAGGCGGTCGCGCTCCGGGCGGCGGCAGATCGCGGCCAGCAGGTCCTCGGGGCGCAGCCGCCGGTCGGCGCGTTCGACGTCGACGCCGAGGAGCGGCCCGCCGGCCGGCCCGACCGCGCACACCGCGAGGTCCGCGGTGTGGCTGATCGAGCCGTGCACCCCCGCCGGCCAGCTCGGGCGCCCGCGCGTGCCGCGGGCGGGCCAGCCGTCCAGGCCGAGCCGGGCGAGGGCGAGCGAGGCGGCCAGCCGGCCGGCCGTCCAGGTGCGGAGCCGGCCGGGGCCCGCCCCGGCCGGCGCCTCGTCCCGTACGGCCCGCGGCAGCCGGGCGGGGTCCGCCGCGCGCACGCGGACGGCCGCGACCTCCACCCGCTCGGGCGGGAAGAGCCCGGCCAGCGCGCGGGCCGCCGCCGGGTCGTGGATATCAGGCCAGGTCGTCACGCTTGACCTGGCGGTTGCTCACCAGCCACCCGCCGTCCTCGCCGCGGACCAGCAGGTCCTCGCAGGTGGTGCTCAGGTGGACCTGCGGGCTGCCGCCCAGCGGGGTGTTGACGATCAGCGCGTAGCTGCGTGCCACGACGGAGCCGTCCTCCTGCGGCCGGACGTCCAGCATGCCCAGCCAGTGCCGGACCTGGATGCCCTCCTCGGCGCGCTGCGCGGCGGCCTTGGCGGCGGCCGTCCGGATGGTCTCCCGGCCGCGGGCGGGCTCGGGGTGGGCGTTCGCCGCGAAGACCCCGTCCTCGGTGAAGGTCTCGGCCCAGGCGTCGGCCTCGCCGTTGTCGAGCAGGTGCATCTGCCGCGCGTAGAACTGCTGGACCTCGGCCTGCAGGGCGGACCCGGTCGCAGGGGTCGCGGAGGTGCTGGTGAAAGACATGTGAGAACTCCCTCTGCCGGAACGGCACGGGTGACGGATGTCGGCGCGCCGGCCAGAAGGGTCCCGCCGGGGCCTCGAGACCACCTCGAATGCGGCTGGTGGAACCGGACTCCAGCCCGATTCGAGAGCCCCTTGAGGAACGGTCGACAGGGTTGCCGGCAGAGCGCGGCACCGTGCCGCGCCTGTCGACCGAGAGGTGGATCCGATGGCCAACAGCAGCCAGCACGTGCTGGTCACCGGGGCGACCAGTGGCATCGGCCGCGCCGTCGCCGAGGAGCTCGGCCGGTCCGGGGCACGGGTGTTCCTGTGCGCCCGCTCCGCCGATGACGTCGCCGGTGCGGTGAAGGAGCTCCGGGACGAGGGGATCCAGGCCGCGGGCACGGCCTGCGACGTCCGCGAACTCGCGGACCTGCGCGCCCTGGTGCAGCAGGCGGTCGCCCAGTGGGGCCCGGTCGACGTCCTGGTGAACAACGCCGGCCGCAGCGGTGGCGGCGTGACCGCGGAGCTCGCCGACGAGCTCTGGGACGACGTCATCGCCACCAACCTGACCAGCGTCTTCCGGCTCACCCGGGAGGTCCTCACCGCCGGCGGCATGCTCGCCGCGGGATCCGGACGGATCGTCAACATCGCCTCCACCGGGGGCAAGCAGGGCGTCGTGATGGCCGCCCCGTACTCCTCCTCCAAGCACGGCGTGATCGGCTTCACCAAGGCCCTCGGCCTCGAACTCGCCAAGACCGGCATCACCGTGAACGCCGTCTGCCCCGGCTACGTCGAGACCCCGATGGCGGAGCGGGTGCGCCAGGGCTACGCGGCCGCCTGGAACACCACGACCGACGACATCCAGCAGCGCTTCGAGGCGAAGATCCCGCTCGGCCGCTACACCACCCCGCAGGAGGTCGCCGGGCTGGTGGCCTACCTGACCACCGCGTCGGCCGCCCCGATCACCGCGCAGGCGATCAACGTCTGCGGCGGCCTCGGCAACTACTGACGACCACCCGCCGCCACCGCTCGGCGGCGGCGCCACCACCGACCAGGAAGGAGCCGGGCATGGAGCCATCGACCGGCCGCGCCGCCGCGGCGCACCACACCGAGCACCGGATCGAGGTGGCCGCACCGGTGGACACCGTGTACGGCCTCGTCGCCGATGTCACCGGCTGGCCCCGGGTCTTCGGGCCCACCATCCACGCCGAGCAGCTGGAGCTGGACGGCCGCACCGAGCGCATCCGGCTCTGGGCCACCGCCAACGGCGCGGTGAAGACCTGGGTGTCCCGGCGCGAACTCGACCCCGACGCGCGGCGCATCGCGTTCCGCCAGGAGGTCTCCCAGTCGCCGGTCGCCTCGATGGGTGGCGAGTGGATCCTCGAACCGCTGCCGGACGGGCGCACCTCCGTCCTGTTGACCCACGACTACACCGCGGTGGACGACGTCCCGGACGCCGAGCAGTGGATCGCGCAGGCGGTCGACCGCAACAGCAACGCCGAACTCGCGGCCCTGCGCGGCGCCGCAGAGGCCGCGGCCGGCGCCGCCGACCTCGACGGCCTGGAGCTGACCTTCGCCGACACGGTGGAGATCGACGGGCCGGCCGACGCCGTCCGCGACTTCCTGTACCAGGCGCAGGAGTGGGAGAAGCGGCTGCCGCACGTCTCCCGGGTCGTCCTGCGCGAGGACACCCCGGGCCTGCAGCACCTGGAGATGGACACCGTCGCCAAGGACGGCAGCACCCACACCACGGCCTCCGTCCGGGTCCTGCTGGCTGACGGCCGGCTGGTCTACAAGCAGCTCGTGCTGCCGCCGCTGCTGAGCCTGCACCTGGGCTGCTGGACGCTCACCACCACCCCCGACGGCACGGTCGCCGCCACCTCCGAGCACACGATCCGGATCAACCCGGAGCGGCTCGCCCTGCTCGGCGAGGGCACCACCGTGGCGGACGCCAAGGCCTACGTGCGCACCGCGCTCGGCACCAACAGCACCGCCACCCTGATGCACGCCAAGGCGTACGCGGAGGGCACCGCACGTGACTGAACCGAACGGCCGGCCCAGCATCGTCTACCCGGAGGGGCCGGCGGACGCCATGCTCGCCGCGAGCGCGGCCAGCCACCCCGCGAAGACCGCCGTCCGGGCCGGCGCCCGGAAGATCTCCTTCGGCGTGCTGGACACCATGGTGAGCCGCTGCGCCGCCCTGCTGCGCGGTTACGTCGACCGGCCCGGCACCGTGGTGGCGCTGACCTCGCTGCTGTCGCCCGACTTCGTCGTCGGCTACTACGGCGTGCTGCGCAGCGGCAACGTCGCCGCCCCGATCAACCCGTTCCTGCGCGAGGAGCAACTGGCGCACGTCCTGGGCGACTCGGGCACCGAGATCGCCCTGGTGGACGCCGCCACCGCGGCCCGCATCCACGCCGTCCGCGACCGCCTCCCGGTGCTCCGGGAGATCGTCGTGCTCGGGCCGCGGCCCGCCGGCGGCGAACGGATCGGCCGCACCCTGCGCGAGGTGCTCGCCGAGGTCGGCACGGCCGCCCCCGGGGACGGCCCCGCGCCCTCCCCGGCCGGCCCGGACGACCTGGCCTGCCTGCACTTCACCAGCGGCACCACCGGGGCGCCGAAGACGGTGATGCTCAGCCACCGCAACGTCGCCGTCAACGCCGCGCAGGTGGCGCACGCCCACCGGATCTCCGGCGGATCGGTGGTCCTCAACCACCTGCCGACCTTCCACCCCATGCACATGAACTCGGCGATCCTCGCCGGTGCCACCCAGCTGCTCTGCGCCGCGCCCGACCCGGCCGCGTCGCTGGAGCTCGCCAACGAGTACGGGGCCACGCACTACTACAGCCTGCCGCCGCGGCTCGCCGCGCTGGCCGGCAACGACCGGCTGCCGGAACTCCGGCTGGAGACCGTGCGGATGATCGCCTCCGGCGGCTCCGCGCTGCCCCCGGCCGCCGCCCGCAGGCTCGCCGAGCACTTCGGCGTCCCGGTGATCCAGGGCTACGGCCTGGCCGAGACCTCGCCGCTCACCCACTCCGACGACCTGTCGGACTGGCTCCCGGGAACGGTCGGCCGCCCGGTCGCCGACACCGAGTGCCGGATCGTCGACGTCGACACCCGCGCGGTGCTGGACACCGGCAAGGCCGGGGAGGTCCAGGTCCGCGGCCCGCAGGTGATGCTCGGCTACGCCGGCGAGTCGGTGCCCAGCAGCATCGACGCCCGGGGCTGGCTCTCCACCGGCGACGTCGGCCAGATCGGCGCCGACGGCCGGCTCACCCTGATCGACCGGCTCAAGGACGTCTTCAAGCGCGACAACTGGCTGGTGTCCCCGACCGCCGTGGAACGGGTCGTCGAGGGCCACCCCGACGTGCGCGAGTGCGTCGTCCTGGACCACCCGGACCCGAGCTGCGGGGCGGTCGCGACCGCGTTCGTCGTCCTCACCGAGCAGGCCGCCGCCGACCCGGCCGGCGCGCTCAAGGCCGTGGCCGCCGAGGTCAACGCCACGATGCCGTACTACCAGCACCTCGAACACCTGGAGGCGGTGGAGTCGATCCCCCGCTCGCCCAACGGCAAGGTCCCGCGCAGGGAACTGCGCGCCCGCATGGCAGAGCTGCTGCGGCAGCGCTGAACGGCACGTCCCACCCGACCCACTCAGGAGGCACCCCCGTGATCACCTTCATCACCACCTTCACACTCAAGGGCGACGACGCCGAGACCTTCGAGCAGCTCTTCAAGGAGCACGCCGAGTTCATGACCGCGCAGCGGGGCTTCCTCGGCTTCCGGATGGTCCGCTCGATGTCCAAGCCCGGCACCTACGTCAACGTCGGCCACTGGGCCGACACCGACGCCCACCGCGCCGCCCTCAGCACCCCCGAGTTCGCGAGCCACGTCCAGGCGATGAGCCCCTTCGTGGAGGTGACGGCCGACCTCTACACCGAGGTGGCCGCGCACGCCCCCGCCGCCGGCTGACCCCGGCGCCACGGATGACCCAGGACATCAAGCCGATGCCCGGGCTGGAGGGGAAGGTGGCCCTGGTGACCGGGGCCACCCGCGGCCTCGGCCTGGCCATCGCCCGCAAGCTGTGCGCCTCGGGCTGCCACGTGATGGTCAACCACCGCGGCCCGGAGTCCTCCGCTGCCGACGCCCTCGCCGCCCTGGCGGGGCTGGCCGGGACGGCCGAACCGGCCCGCGCCGACCTCACCCGGCCCGCCGAGGTGGAGGCGCTGCTCGCCCGCGCGGGCGAGCGGCACGGCCGGCTCGACCTGCTGGTGCACAACGCGGCCAGCTGGCACCCCGGTTCGGCCCTCCGGGTGGCGGCCCGGCCGTTGCGCCAGGACCTGACCGTCGCCCTCGCCCCGCTGCTCGCGGCGGCCCCGCTGCTGCCCGGCCTGATGGGCGAGCGGGGCGGCCGGGTGGTCGCGATCTCCAGTTCGGGGGCGCGCAGCGCCGTCCCCGGCTACGTGAACGCGGGCCTCGCCAAGGCGGCGCTGGAGAGCCTGGTGCGCTACCTGGCGGCGGAACTGGCGGGCCGCCGGATCACCGTGAACGCGATCTCCACCGCCAAGATCGACAAGGGGGAGGCGACCGGCAACCCCGCCATGCTGAAGATCCTCGCCGAGCGCACCCCCGCGGGCCGGCTGACCACCCCGGCGGACGTCGCCGACGCGGTCGCCCTGCTCTGCGCGGACGAGGCGGCCTGGATCCACGGGCAGACCCTCACCGTCGACGGCGGCCTGGGCCTCATGCCCTGAACCACCCCGAGGGCGGCACCCCGTCCTGCGGCGCGGCCGCCCCCGGCCCACGGCCGGGGGCGACCCGCGTCTCCCGCCGGGCGGGGCCGGCCCGGCCGACCGACGACAGACCGAGAGAGGCACCCGTGCACACAAGCACAGCGGACATCTGCGTGGTGGGCGGTGGCCCGGCCGGGCTGACCCTGGCCCTCCTGCTGCTCAAGTCGGGCGCCTCCGTCGCCCTGCTGGAGAAGTCCCGTTCCACGGACCGCAGTTACCGGGGCGAGATCCTGCAGCCCGGCGGCATGGCCGTCCTCGACGAACTCGGCGTGCTGGACGCCGCCCGCAAGCGCGGCTGCCACCCGCACGACCGCTTCCAACTCGTCAGCCGCGGCCGGGTGCTGCTGGACGCGGACTACCGCCGCCTGCCCGGGCCGCACAACTGCCTGCTCAGCCTGCCCCAGCCGCACCTGCTGGACGCCCTGCTGGAGGCCTGCCTCGCCCATGACGGCTTCCACCACCTGCCCGGCACCCGCGCCACCGAACTGCTCACCGGCGACGGCGCGGTACGCGGCGTCCGGGGCAGCGGCCCGGACGGCGAGCACGAGATCCGGGCGCACTGCGTGGTCGGCGCCGACGGCCGCTACTCCAAGATCCGCCGGCTGGCGGGCATCCGCGCGGCGCGGGAGGAGGCCTTCGACCAGGACGTGCTCTGGTTCAAACTGCCGGTGGCCGCGGCGCAGCCCGACGCCGTCCAGGTCTACCGCTCCGGCGGCAACCCGATGCTCGTCTACCACTCCCACCCAGGCCAGGTGCAGTTCGGCTGGACACTGCCGCACGGCGGCTACGGCGCCCTGGCCGAGCGGGGCGTCGAGCACGTCCGGGAACAGATCGCCCTGGCCGTGCCGCAGTACGCGGACGCCGTCCGCGAGCGGATCACCCGGCTCTCCGACCTCAGCCTGCTGGACGTCTTCTCCGGCCAGGCCGAGACCTGGGCCGCCGACGGCCTGGTGCTGATCGGCGACAGCGCCCACACCCACGGGCCGATCGGGGCCCAGGGCATCAACCTCGCCGTCCAGGACGCCGCACTGCTCCACCCCGTCCTGCTCGACTCCCTGCACGCCAAGGACGCGAGCGCCGCCCGGCTCTCCCGCTTCGAGCAGGAGCGGCGCCCGGCCATCGACGCGGTGCTCAAACTGCAGGCCCTGCAGGGCCGGGCGATGCTCTCCAGCAACCCCGTCGCCGACACCGTCCGCCCGCTGCTGGCCAAGGCGGTCTCCCGCACCCCGCTCTACCGCGCGCTGCTGCGCCGGATCGCCTACGGCCGGCAGCCCGTCCGTGTGCACACCGACCGCTTCACCACGACCTGACGAGAGGCCCGAGATGCGCCTGCTGGACCTGTCCTCACCGATCGACGCCGGGTTCTGGGAGCCCGACCCGGTCGTCCACACCGTGATGTCGGCGGCCGAAGGGGCCCGGCACATGGCGTCCGAGATGAAGGAGCACTTCGGCCTGGACTTCGCCCCGGAGACCCTGCCGGGCGGCGAGTTCCTCAGCAACGACACCGTCACCCTCACCACGCACACCGGCACCCACGTCGACGCGCCCTCGCACTACGGGACGGCCTCCTACGGGCAGGCCCGGCACATCGACCAGATGCCGCTGGACTGGTTCCACCGGCCCGCCCTCGTGCTGGACGTCCGGGACGTCGGCACCGGCACCATCGGCGCCGAACGGCTCAAGGAGGGCTTCGACCGGATCGGGCGCACGCCCGAGGAACTCGACATCGTCGTCCTGCACACCGGCGCCTCGCAGTACGTCGGCACACCGCGCTACTTCACCGAGTTCGCCGGCCTCGACCGGTCCGGGATCGAGTACCTGCTGGACCTCGGCGTGCGGGTGATCGGCACCGACGCCTTCAGCCTGGACGCGCCGTTCACCTACATCATCGACGAGTACCGCAGGACCGGGGACCGCGACGTGCTGTGGCCCGCCCACTTCGCCGGCCGCGACCGCGAGTACTGCCAGATCGAGCGTCTCGCCCACCTCGACGAACTGCCCGCCCCGCACGGCTTCCACCTCACCTGCTTCCCCGTCAAGCTCGCCGGCGGCGGCGCCGGATGGGCCCGAGCCGTGGCGATGCTCGACGACTGACACCGCATCGGGAAGCAGGGATCCCGCCCGGCCGCGAAGGCCGGGCGGGATCCTCATTTCCGGTACGCCGCTACCGGATCAGATCGCGAACACCTCGTCCACGATCGCCTGCTGCTCGGCGGCGTGGCGCTTGGCCGAGCCGACGGCGGGGGCCGAGGAGGCCGGGCGGGCGACGCGGCGCAGGCGGGCGCCGTTGGCGTTGCGGCCGATCACGAGCTGCAGGTGGTCGACCAGGTTCATGGCGATGAACGGCCAGGCGCCCTGGTTGGCCGGCTCCTCCTGCGCCCAGATGAACTGGACGTTGTCGCCGTAGCGGCCCAGTTCCTCCTGCAGCTCGGAGATCGGCAGCGGGTAGAGCCGCTCGACCCGGACGACGGCGGTGTCGGTGACGCCGCGCTCGGTGCGGGCCGCCTCCAGGTCGTAGTAGAACTTGCCGGAGGTGATGACGACCTTGCGGACCTGCGCCGGGTCCACCGTGCTGTCGCCGATCACCGGCCGGAATCCGCCCGAGGTGAACTCCTCCATCGCACTGGCCGCCGCCTTGAGACGCAGCATCGACTTCGGGGTGAAGACGATGAGCGGCTTGTGGTGCGGGTTGTGGACCTGCCAGCGGAGCAGGTGGAAGTAGTTCGACGGCGAGGTGGGCATCGCGACCGTCATGTTGTTCTGCGCGCAGAGCTGCAGGAAGCGCTCGGGGCGGGCGGACGAGTGGTCCGGGCCCTGGCCCTCGTAGCCGTGCGGCAGGAGCAGGGTGACGCCGGAGTGCTGGCCCCACTTCTGCTCGGCGGAGGAGATGTACTCGTCCACCACGGTCTGTGCGCCGTTGACGAAGTCGCCGAACTGCGCCTCCCACATGACCAGCGCGTTGGGCCGGGTGAGGGAGTAGCCGTACTCGAAGCCCATCGCCGCGTACTCGCTGAGGAGCGAGTCGTAGACGGTGAAGCGGGCCTGGTCCTCGGTGAGGTAGAGCAGCGGGGTGTAGTCCTCGCCGGTGTTGCGGTCGATGAGGGCGGCGTGGCGCTGGCCGAAGGTGCCGCGGCGGCTGTCCTGGCCGGCGAGGCGGACGGGGTGGCCCTCCATCAGCAGGGAGCCGATGGCGAGGGTCTCGCCCGTGGCCCAGTCGATGGTGTTGTCCTCGACGGAGGCGGCGCGGCGCTGCAGCTGGGGCAGCAGGCGGGGGTGGACGGTCAGCCACTCCGGCAGGTTCACCTGCGAGGCGGCGATCCGCTTCACCGTCTCCTCGGAGATGCCCGTGCGGACGGAGACCGGGAACTCCGCCACCGGCCGGGTGGCCGCACCCTCCGCCGGGGCCGAGGCCGCATCCCTGACCTCGACGAAGACCTTCTCCAGCTGGCCCTGGAAGTCCTGCAGGGCCTGCTCGGCCTCTTCCATGGTGATGTCGCCGCGACCGATCAGGCCCTCGGTGTAG
>NZ_JBFBJZ010000005.1:0-201156 GCF_040686255.1 Kitasatospora sp. NPDC085879
CTGGCCGATGGAGCCGCGCTTCCGGCAGAAGCCGAAGCCGATGGACCGGATCCGCGAGCCTATCCGGTCGATCTTGTCGGATCGGACCGCGGCGTTGATCGGCCGGACAGGGCCGAGTCAGCGGGTCCGGCGCGGGTCGTGCCGGCCGGGGCTGGACGAGCCGCGCATCGACTTGGTGACGGTCTTCCACCTCCTGATCCGCTCGGCGGCGAGCCGGGCGTCGCTGCGCGAGGCGATCCACGCGTTCTCGCGCTGCAGCTTGAGGTAGCTCTCCATCCGGCGGTGCGGCAGGGTGCCGTCCGCCAGGGCGGCGGCCACCGCGCAGCCCGGCTCGGAGCGGTGGCTGCAGTCGTCGAAGCGGCACTGCTCGGCGAGTTCGGCGATGTCGGCGAAGGCGAGGTCGACGCCCTCGCCGCCGTACAGGCCGACCTCGCGCAGCCCGGGGGTGTCGATGACCACGCCGCCGTCCGGCAGCGGGATCAACTCCCGGGTGGTGGTGGTGTGGCGGCCCTTCTCGTCGACCGAGCGGGTCTCCTGGACTGCCATCACCCTGCGGCCCGCGAGCGCGTTGGTGAGCGTGGACTTGCCGGCGCCGGACTGGCCGACCAGGGCGGTCGCGCCGTGCAGGCAGGCGCGCAGCACGTCGATGCCCTCGCCGGTCTCGGCGCTGACGGTGAGCACGGTGGCACCAGGGGCGATCTTCTCGACGTCCTCGCGGATGAAGTCGGCGTCGTCGACCAGGTCGGCCTTGGTGAGGACGACCAGCGGTTCGGCGCCGCTCTCCCAGGCGAGGGCGAGGAAGCGCTCGATCCGGCCGAGGTCAGGGTCGGCCGCGAGCGAGACCGCGATCATCACGGTGTCGATGTTGGCGGCGAGGACCTGGCCGTCGGAGCGGCCGCCGGCGGTCTTGCGGACGATCGCCGTGCCCCGGTCGAGCAGGGCGGCGACGGTCGGCATGGGCCGCGCGGCGAGGTCGACGGCGGCCCAGTCCCCGGTGCAGGGGCACTTGATCGGGTCGGGGTCGCCGACCGGCCGGGTGTCGGCGCGGACGGTGCGCAGTTCACCGGTCTCCGGGTCGGCGAGCAGCAGGTCGCACTGGCCGCGGTCGACGCGGGAGATCCGGGCGGGGGTGAGCCCGGCCTCGGCGAGGTGGGTGAACTCGACGGCCCGGTCCTCGTCCCAGCCGTAGGCGGAGAGCGGGTGGGCGGCGGAGGTGGTGCTGGTCACGGTGGGGTGGGCCCTTCGGCAAGGGTGGCCCCCGGCAGTGCGCGCGCTGCGGCGCGGCGGATTCGTGGTGTGGGTCAGCCGGTGGCCACGGGGGTGGGAGTGATCGACGTACGGACGCGGGCAGCGTCCAGCGCAACGACAGTCATCACGGTCCTCACCTCCAGGCGTGCACGGGGCTCCACAGGGGAGGGCCCGCGGCGGGCCTCCCGAACGCGACCACGGTAGCCACCGGCGCGGCCGCGGCGCCAGCGGTTTTTCCGTCCGGTGCGGGCCGCCCACCTGCGGCGCCGTCGTCCGGCCAAGTGCGTTTCCGCCGATGGGCGTTGACGGACCCTTGACACCTGATATTGGTCTAGTCCATCTTGGCGGTGCACGCGGCCTGCACGGCTCCCCCGCACCCCTGCGGCCGCAACCCCCATCCCCCACTGGAGGTCCTGTGCGTTCCCGCAACCGCCTCGTGGCGGCGCTCGGCGCCGTCGCACTCGGCTCGGCCGCGGCCGTCGCCCTGCCCGCAACGGCCCAGGCGGCCAACCTGCTCACCAACCCCGGCTTCGAGAGCGGCACGCTCAGCGGCTGGTCCTGCACCGGCGGGCTCGGCTCGGCGGTCGGCAGCCCCGTCCACTCCGGCAGCAAGGCGCTCTCCGGCGCGGCGAGCGCGAGCGACACCGCGCAGTGCACGCAGACCGTCGCGGTGCAGCCCAACACCACCTACACGCTGTCCGGTTGGGTCCGCGGCAACTACGTGTACCTGGGCGTCACCGGCGGCGCCTCCACCTGGACGCCGTCCGCCGCCTCGTACCAGCAGCTGTCGGTGACCTTCACCACCGGCGCGAGCCAGACCAGCGCGCAGATCTTCACCCACGGCTGGTACGGCCAGGGCACCTACTACGCCGACGACATCAGCCTGGACGGCCCGGGCGGCGGGGGCGGCGGCGACACCCAGGCGCCGACCGCGCCGAGCGGCCTCGCCTCGACCGGCAAGACCTCCTCCACCGTCTCGCTGTCATGGAACGCCGCCACCGACAACGTCGGCGTGACCGGCTACGACGTCTACAGCGGCTCCGCCGTGGTCGCCAGCACCACCGGCACCTCGGCCACCGTGACCGGCCTGGCCGCGAGCACGGCCTACACCTTCACCGTCAAGGCCAGGGACGCCGCGGGCAACACCTCGGCCGCCTCCAACAGCCTCGCGGTGACGACCAACGCCGGCGGCGGTGGCGGCACCGGCTTCAAGCAGGCCGCACCGTACCTGTACATGGGCTGGGGCGAGCCGCCGTCCGCGACCACCGTGATGAGCGCGACCGGCATCAAGTGGTTCACCATGGCGTTCATCCTCTCCTCCGGCGGCTGCACCCCCTCATGGGACGGCCAGCGCCCGCTCACCGGCGGCGTCGACCAGCAGACCATCAACGCGATCCGTGCGGCCGGCGGCGACATCGTCCCGTCGATCGGCGGCTGGCAGGGCAACAAGCTCGGCCCGAACTGCGCCACCCCCGAAGCTCTGGCCGCCGCCTACCAGCAGGTGATCAGCGCGTACGGGCTGAAGGCGATCGACGTCGACATCGAGAACACCGACGAGTTCGAGAACACCGTCGTCCAGGACCGCATCCTCGGCGCCCTGAAGATCGTCAAGCAGAACAACCCCGGCCTGCGGACCATCCTCACCTTCGGCACCTCGACCACCGGCCCGACCTCCTACGGCAACCGGCTCATCGAGCAGTCCAAGGCGCTGGGCGCGGACATCGACGTCTTCACCATCATGCCGTTCGACTTCGGCGGCGGCGCCGACATGTACGGCAGCACCGTGAGCGCGGCCAACGGCCTGAAGAACAAGCTGAAGACCACCTTCGGCTGGGACGACGCCACCGCCTACGCCCACGTGGGCATCTCCGGCATGAACGGCCTCTCCGACCAGCAGGAGACCACCACCCCGGCGAACTGGACGAGCATCCGCGACTGGGCCAACGCCAACCACATCGCCCGCCTCGCCTTCTGGTCGGTCAACCGCGACCGGCCGTGCGCGGGCGGCGGCGTGGCCGAGAACTGCTCCGGCATCAACCAGAACAACTGGCAGTTCACCTCCATCACGGCCGGCTTCACCGGCTGACCACCGCAGCACCCAGGTGCCGCTCCCGCCCGACGGCGGGGGCGGCACTGTGCGTGTCGGCAGGCTCACCGTGTGTCGGCAGGCTCTTCGGCAGGCCGATTGTTAACGCTAACAGTCTGCCCGTCAACCCGCCCGCACGGGGCTTCCATTTCTATGCCCGCGCGTGACCCGATGGTGACATCGAGCCCCTTGACGGGCTTCTTGTGAGCGTTAACACTCAAGTAACGCCAGGCCAGGGCACCGGAAACCGGATGCCGTCCGGCCCCTGGCGGGCAGCCCCACCCCTGCCGAACCCCCCGATCGACCGATCCGGCGCTCCCCGCCCGCCCCGGTCGCGGCACACCCCTGGAGGAACTGTGCGGAAGCTCTCTACGGCCCTCGCCGCGGCCGGTCTCGCGCTGTCGCTGGCGGCCTGCGGCCAGAGCGCCAACGGCCTCGGCGACGGCGCGTCCAAGGACGGCGCCAAGGGCGGACTGGTCGGTATCGCCATGCCGACCAAGTCCTCCGAGCGCTGGATCAACGACGGCAACAACATGGTCAAGGAGTTCCAGGGCAAGGGCTACAAGACCGACCTGCAGTACGGCGACAACGTCGTCGAGAACCAGGTGTCGCAGATCGAGAACATGATCACCAAGGGCGCCAAGCTCCTGGTCGTCGCCGCGATCGACGGCTCCTCGCTGACCGACGTGCTGCAGAAGGCGGCCGACGCCCACATCCCGGTGATCTCCTACGACCGGCTGATCCGCGGCACCAAGAACGTCGACTACTACGCCACCTTCGACAACTTCAAGGTCGGCGTCCTGCAGGGCACGTACATCGCCGACAAGCTCGGCCTCAAGGACGGCAAGGGCCCGTTCAACGTCGAGCTGTTCGCCGGCTCGCCGGACGACAACAACGCCCAGTTCTTCTTCAACGGCGCGATGAGCGTCCTCAAGCCGTACATCGACAGCAAGAAGCTCGTGGTGCAGAGCGGCCAGACCGCCTTCAACCAGGTCGCCACGCTGCGCTGGGACGGCGGTGTCGCCCAGTCCCGGATGGACAACCTGCTGAGCAAGTCGTACACCGGCGCCCACGTGGACGCGGTGCTCTCGCCCTACGACGGCATCTCCATCGGCATCCTCTCCTCGCTCAAGGGCGTCGGCTACGGCAGCTCCGGCAAGGCGCTGCCGATCGTCACCGGCCAGGACGCCGAGCTGGCCTCGGTGAAGTCGATCATCGCGGGCGAGCAGACCCAGACCGTGTACAAGGACACCCGCGAACTCGCCAAGGTCGCCGTCCAGATGGGCGACGCGGTGCTCACCGGCGGCAAGCCGGAGACCAACGACACCACCCAGTACGACAACGGCGCCAAGGTCGTCCCCGCCTACCTGCTGCAGCCGGTCAGCGTCGACAAGGAGAACTACGCCAAGGTCCTGGTCGACGGCGGCCAGTACACGGCCGACCAGCTCAAGTAGTACGGGCCCGCACGGGCCTCCGACCCGGCGGCGGGAGCGGGAACGCCCCACCCGCCCCGCCGCCCCCAGAGATACGGAAGCACCCCATGGCCGGACCTGTCCTCGAGATGCGTTCGATCACCAAGACCTTCCCCGGTGTCAAAGCCCTCTCCGACGTCAACCTCAGCGTCGCCGCCGGGGAGATCCACGCGATCTGCGGCGAGAACGGCGCCGGCAAGTCCACCCTGATGAAGGTGCTGAGCGGCGTGTACCCGCACGGCAGCTACGAGGGCGAGATCCTCTTCGAGGGCGAGCCCTGCCGGTTCAGGGACATCCGGGCCAGCGAGCAGCGCGGCATCGTGATCATCCACCAGGAACTCGCCCTGGTGCCGTACCTGTCGATCGCCGAGAACATCTTCCTCGGCAACGAGCACGCCAGGCGCGGCATCATCAGCTGGAACCGGACGCTCACCCACGCCGCCGCCCTGCTCAAGCGGGTCGGACTGCACGAGAACCCGCACACCCGGATCGCCGACATCGGCGTGGGCAAGCAGCAGCTCGTGGAGATCGCCAAGGCGCTGGCGAAGGAGGTGAAGCTGCTGATCCTGGACGAGCCGACCGCGGCGCTGAACGACGAGGACAGCCGCAAGCTGCTCGACCTGATGCTGGAGCTCAAGGCCCAGGGCATCTCCTGCATCATCATCTCGCACAAGCTCAACGAGATCGCCCGGGTCGCGGACTCGGTCACGGTGCTGCGCGACGGCCGCACCATCGAGACCATCCCGGTGGGCGCCGACGGCATCGCCGAGGACCGCATCATCCGCGGCATGGTCGGCCGCGACCTGGAGCACCGCTACCCCGAGCGCACCCCCGAGATCGGCGAGGTCGCCTTCGCCGTCGAGGACTGGACCGTCCAGCACCCGATCGACCACCACCGCAACGTCGTGGACGGCGCCTCGCTGAGCGTGCGCAGCGGTGAGATCGTCGGGATCGCCGGGCTGATGGGCGCCGGCCGGACGGAGCTCGCGATGAGCGTCTTCGGCCGCTCGTACGGGCGGCACACCGGCGGGCGGGTGCTGGTGCACGGCCGCGAGGTGTCCACCCGGACGGTGCCGCAGGCGATCGGGCACGGCATCGCGTACGTCACCGAGGACCGCAAGCAGCTCGGCCTCAACCTCATCGACGACATCAGCCGGAACATCTCGCTGAGCGCGCTCGGCAAGGTGGCTCGGCGGGGCTGGGTGAACCGGCACGAGGAGACGAAGGTCGCCGAGTCGTACCGGGCGTCGATGAACATCAAGGCGCCGTCGGTGTTCGCCGAGACCGGCAAGCTCAGCGGCGGCAACCAGCAGAAGGTCGTCCTCAGCAAGTGGATCTTCGCCGGGCCGCAGGTGCTGATCCTCGACGAGCCGACCCGCGGCATCGACATCGGCGCCAAGGCCGAGATCTACCAGGTGATCGCCGACCTCGCCGCGCAGGGCAAGGCCGTGCTGGTGATCTCCTCCGAACTCCCCGAACTCCTGGGCCTGTGCGACCGGATCTACACGATGGCCGAGGGCCGGGTCACCGGTGAGGTGGCCCGTGCCGACGCCGACCAGGAGTCCCTGATGCGCCTCATGACCGTGAGCGCCGCCCCGCAGACCGCAGCCCCGCAGACCGCGGCATCCCGACCCGAGCAGGTGTAAGGCATGGCCCAGACCGAGACCACCGTAAAGACCCCGCCGGGCCCGGCGGCCCCCTCGGCGCCCCGCTCGACCGGCGCCGTGCTGGTCGGGGCGCTGCGCGGCAACGTCCGCCAGTACGGCATGCTGGTCGCGCTCGCGCTGATCGTCGTGCTGTTCCAGATCTGGACCGACGGCACTCTGCTGAAGCCGCTCAACATCACCAACCTGATCCAGCAGAACGGCTACATCCTGATCCTGGCGATCGGCATGATGATCGTCATCATCGCGGGGCACATCGACCTGTCGGTGGGGTCGCTGGCCGCGTTCGTCGGTGCGGCGGCGGCCGTGATGATGGTGCGGCACGACCTGCCGTGGCCGCTGGCGCTGGTGTTCGCGCTGCTGATCGGCGCGGCGGCCGGCGCCTGGCAGGGCTTCTGGATCGCCTACATCGGCATCCCCTCGTTCATCGTGACGCTGGCCGGCATGCTGCTCTTCCGCGGCGGCACCCAGATCCTGCTCCAGGGCCAGTCGATCGCGCCGTTCCCCAAGGGCTTCCAGAAGATCTCCAGCGGCTTCCTGCCCGAGGTCGGCCCGCACACCAACTACCACAACCTGACGCTGCTGCTGGGCGTCGGCGTGCTCGCGATCGCCGTGCTGCAGGAGGTCCGGGGCCGCCGGCAGGCCGCCTCGTACGGGCTGGAGCTGCTGCCGCTGGGATTCTTCCTCGCCAAGCTGGCCGCGATCACGGCGGCGGTGGCGGTCTTCACCCTGCTGCTCGCCAGCTACCACGGCGCCCCGATCGTGCTGCTGATCCTCGGTGCGCTGCTGGTCGGCTTCGGGTACCTGATGCGCAACTCGATCATCGGCCGGCACACCTACGCGATCGGCGGCAACGAGCCCGCGGCGAAGCTGTCCGGGGTGAAGAGCAAGCGGGTGGTGTTCCTCGCGTTCGTGAACATGGGCGTGCTGGCGGCGCTGGCCGGCCTGGTCTTCGCGGCCCGGCTGAACGCGGGCACCCCGCAGGCAGGCATCAACTTCGAGCTGGAGGCGATCGCGGCGGCGTTCATCGGCGGCGCCTCGGCCTCCGGCGGTGTCGGCACGGTGCTCGGCGCGATCATCGGCGGTCTGGTGCTGGGCGTGCTGAACAACGGCATGTCGCTGGTCGGTGTCGGCACCGACTACCAGCAGGTGATCAAGGGTCTGGTGCTGCTGGCCGCGGTCGGCTTCGACGTCTACAACAAGCGCAAGGCCGGCTCCTGACCCCGGCCCGCGACGGCTCCGCCCGGTGTGTGTGCGCACACCGGGCGGAGCCGTTCCCGTCGGCGCCCGGGCGTAGCGTGGCCGTACGAGGTCGGACACAGAACGCGACGGAGTCGTCCATGGGTGGAGCACGGTCGGGCGGGGCAGCCGCGCACGGGCCGGTGGCGGAGGGCCGCTACCGGCTGCGCAACGTCGGCAGCGGGCTGCTGCTGGAGATCGCCGGCGGGCGCGGCGGCAGTGGTGCGAAGGCCCGGCACGCGGCGGACGACGGCAGCGAGGCGCAGGTGTGGCAGGTGTCGGCGGTGCACCCGGGGGCGGGGCTGTACCACCTGGTGAACGCGGCGAGCGGCAAGCGTCTCGACGTCATGGGTGCCCGGACGGAGGACGGGGTGCCGATCCAGCAGTGGTCGCCGAACGGCTTCGGCGCCCAGGAGTGGCTGTTCGAGCAGCACGTGGAAGCGCCGGGCACGTTCACCGTGGTGGCGGTGATCAGCGGCAAGATCGTGGAGGGCTGCGCGGACGGCTCGGTGCGCCAGCAGGAGGACGCCGACACCCCCGCGCAGTGGTGGCGGCTGGAGCCCGCCTGACGCGCGCCCCCGCGGCACCGTACCGCCCGGCCCGTACCGTTGGGGCATGAGCGATCGTCAGACCGACCGCCCCACCCGTTCCACGGCGTACCTGGCCGCCTCCGGCGTCTTCGCGGTCTGCATGGCCGGCACCACCCTGCCCACCCCGCTCTACTCGCTGTACCAGGAGGAGCTGGGCTTCTCGGAGTTGGTCGTCACGGTGGTGTTCGCGGTGTACGCCTTCGCCGTGATCGGGGTGCTGCTGGCGGTCGGCAACGTCTCGGACACCGTCGGCCGCAAGCCGGTGCTGCTGGCGGGCCTGGGCTTCGCCGCCCTGAGCGCGGTCTGCTTCCTGGTGGAGGGCGGGGTGCCGCTGCTCTGCCTGGGCCGGCTGATGTCGGGCTTCTCCGCGGGCCTGTTCACCGGGACGGCGACCGCGTACGTGCTGGAGCTGGCGCCGGCGGGCAAGGGGGGCCGGGCGGCGTTCGCGGCGACGGCGGCGAACATGGGCGGGCTGGGGCTCGGCCCGCTGCTCTCGGGGGTGCTGGCGCAGTACGCGCCCGAGCCGCTGGTGCTGCCGTTCGTGGTGCACCTGGCGATGGTGGCGGTCGCGGCGTGGGTGCTGGTGGCGCTCCCGGAGTCGGTGCCCGGGGCGCGCGGCCCGGCCGCGGCGCGGGTGAAGGCGCCGAGCCTGCCGCCCGAGGTGCGCGGGGTGTTCGTGCCGGCAGGCGTCGCGTGCTTCGCCGGGTTCGCGTTGCTCGGAGTGTTCACCGCTGTCTCGCCGGCCTTCCTGGCGCAGACCCTGGACGTGCACAACAAGGCGCTGATCGGGCTGATCGTCTTCGCGACGTTCCTGGCGTCGACGGGCGGCCAGTTGGCGGCCGGTCCGCTGGGGGCGCGGCGGGCGCTGCCGCTGGGCTGTGCGGTGCTGCTCGCCGGACTGGTGCTGCTCGGCGGTGCGCTGCTGGCCGAGGTGCTGGCGCTGCTGGTGCTGAGCGCGCTGGTCGGCGGCACGGGCCAGGGGCTGTCGCTGCGCGGCGGGGTCGGGGCGGTTGCGGCGGCGGCGCCCGCGGAGCACCGCGCCGGTTCGATCTCCTCGCTGTTCGTGGTGGCCTACACGGGGATCTCGATCCCCGTGATCGGTGTCGGTGTGCTGTCCGAGCCGGTCGGCCTGGAGGACGCGGGGGTGGTGTTCATCGTCTGCATGGCGCTGCTGACGGTCTTCGCCGGGCTGTATCTGCTGCGCCGTCCGGCGCCGGGGCCGTGACGGCACGCGGACGGGCCGCACCCTGCTGAGCGCTGGGGTGCGGCCCGTCGGGCCCGACCGGTGAGCGCGGCCGGTGGGCGGGGCTCAGAGGGTCTGGGCGAGGCGGTGGTAGGCCTGGTTCCAGCGCAGTTCGCGGGTGAAGCGGCGCATGGTGGTGTCCCCGTCGATGAGGACGAGTTCGACGGCGAGCATCTCGGCGAGGTCGTCGAGCTCCTCGGTGCCCAGCGCCCGGGTGAGGACGGTGTGGTGGGGGCCGCCGGCGGTGAGCCAGGCCTCGGTGGACGTGCGCAGGTCGGGGCGGGGCTTCCAGACGGCGCGGGCGACGGGCAGGTGGGGCAGCGGCTCGGTGGGTGCGACGACGTCGACCTCGTTGGCGACCAGGCGGAAGCGGTCGCCCAGGTCGGCCATGCCGACGACGACGGCGGGGCCGGGTGCGGCGTCGAAGACGAGGCGCACCGGGTCCTCGCGGCCGCCGATGGAGAGCGGGTGGACCTCGCAGGAGGGCGTGCCGGCGGCGATCGACGGGCAGACCTCCAGCATGTGGGCGCCGAGGATCAGTTCCTGTCCCGGTTCCAGGTGGTAGGTGTAGTCCTCCATGAAGGAGGTGCCGCCGGGCAGGCCCTCGGCCGCGGTCTTGAGGGTGCGCAGCAGGACGGCGGTCTTCCAGTCCCCCTCGCCGCCGAAGCCCCAGCCGTCGGCCATCAGGCGCTGGACGGCGAGGCCGGGCAGCTGGCGCAGGCCGCCGAGGTCCTCGAAGTTGGTGGTGAAGGCGCCGAAGCCGCCGTCGGTGAGGAAGGTGCGCAGGCCGAGTTCGATGCGGGCGGCGTAGCGCAGCGAGTCGTGGCGGTCGCCGCCGGGCCGGAGTTCCGGGGCGAGCCGGTAGAGCTCGTCGTACTCCTTGGTGAGGGCGGTGACCTCGGTGTCGTCGGCATCGTCGACGGCGGCGACGAGGTCGTTGACGCCGTAGGTGTTGACGGAGACGCCGAGGCGGAGCTGGGCCTCGACCTTGTCGCCCTCGGTGACGGCGACGTCGCGCATGTTGTCGCCGAAGCGGGCCAGCTTCAGGGTGGCCAGTTCGGCGCGGCCGGCGGCGGCGCGGGCCCAGGAGGCGATGCGGCGGGCGGTGGCGGAGTCGGTGGCGTGGCCGGCGACGGTCTTGCGGGCGGTGCCCAGGCGGGTCTGGATGTACCCGAACTCGCGGTCGCCGTGGGCGGCCTGGTTCAGGTTCATGAAGTCCATGTCGATGGTGGACCACGGCAGCTGCCGGTTGGCCTGGGTGTGCAGGTGGAGCAGCGGCTTGCGCAGGGCGTCGAGGCCGGCGATCCACATCTTGGCCGGCGAGAAGGTGTGCATCCAGGTGATCAGGCCGATGCACCCGTCGTCGGCGTTGGCGTCGAGGCAGGTGCGGCGGATGGCGGCGGCGTCGGTGAGGACGGGCTTCCAGACGATGCGGACGGGGATTCCGTGGTCGGCGTCGAGCGTGGCCGCGACCTCGCGGGACTGTTCGGCGACCTGGCGCAGGGTGTCCTCGCCGTAGAGGCCCTGGCTGCCGGTGAGGAACCAGATCTCGCGGGTGTCGGCGGTGTGCGTCATGGGGTGGTTCTCCTTCACCGGGCCGCGGGCTGCTGGCCGTAGACGTGCTGGTAGCGGTGGTTGAGGTGGTCGATGTCGGCCTGGGCGATGGGCAGGGGTTCGCCGAGCTGGCGGGAGATGTGGACGGTGCGGGCGACGTCCTCGCACATGACGGCGGCCTTGACGGCGGCCTTGGCGTCCTTGCCGATGGTGAAGACGCCGTGGCTCTTCATCAGGACGGCGGGCGAGCGGTGGCCGCGCAGGGTGTCGACGATGCCGCGGCCGATGGAGTCGTCGCCGATGAGGGCGAACGGGCCGACGGGGATCTCGGCGCCGAACTCGTCGGCCATGGCGGTCAGGACGCAGGGAACGGCCTCGCCGCGGGCGGCCCAGGCGCTGGCGTAGGTGGAGTGGGTGTGGACCACTCCGCCGACCTCGGGCATGTGGCGGTAGACGTAGGCGTGGGCGGCGGTGTCGGAGGACGGATTGTGGTCGCCGGCGACGACGGTGCCGTCGAGGTCGCAGAGGATCATGGTGTCGGGGGTCAGCTCGTCGTAGGCGACGCCGCTGGGCTTGATGACCATCAGGTCCTCGCCGGGGATGCGGGCGGAGACGTTCCCCGCGGTCCAGACGACGAGGTTGTAGCGGACCAGTTCCTGGTGGAGGTCGCTGACCTGGCGGCGGATCAGGTCGATCGGGGAGCTCATCGGTCCTCGCTGGTGCGGTCGGCGGTCAGGGCGGTGGTAAGCGCGGCGTTGCGGATGGCGCGCAGGCGGTGCAGCTGCTTGTCGGGGCCGGTGCCGAAGTGGTCGTGCAGGGCCCGGTATTCGGCGTAGAGCGCGTCGTAGGCGTCGGCGCGCGCCGGGTCGGGCAGGTGGGCGTGGCGGTGGACGCGGCCCATCGCGGCGGCGGCGGTGCGCACGTCCGGGTGGGCGCCGGCGGCGACGGCGGCGTGGATGGCGGAGCCGAGGGCGGGGCCCTGCTCGGAGGCGGCGAGCGAGACGGGACGGCGCAGCACGTCGGCGTAGATCTGCATGAGCAGGGCGTTCTTCTTGAGGCCGCCGGCGACGACGAACTCGGTGACGGGGACGCCGCCGTCCTCCAGGGCCTCGACGATGGTGCGGGTGCCGTAGGCGGTGGCCTCCAGGAGGGCGCGGTAGATCTCCTCCGGCCGGGTGGCCAGGGTGATGCCGACGATCACTCCGGACAGGTGGTGGTCGACGAGGGTCGAGCGGTTGCCGCCCATCCAGTCGAGGGCGACCAGGCCGTGGCCGCCGACGGGCTGGTCGGCGATCCGGCGGGTGAGGAGCTGGTGGAGGTCCTCGCCGGTGCGCTCGGCCTCGGCGAGGTAGTCGGCGGGCACGCCCTGGCGCAGCCACCAGGCGAAGATGTCGCCGACGGCGCTCTGGCCGGCCTCGTAGCCGTAGGAGCCGGCGACGATGCCGCCGTCGACGACGCCGCAGATGCCGGGGACGTCGGCGAGGGCGGCGCCGTTGACGACGTGGCAGGTCGAGGTGCCCATGATGGCGAGCAGCCGGCCGTTCTCGACGGCGCGGGCGGCGGGGGCGGCGACGTGGGCGTCGACGTTGCCGGCGGCGACCGCGGTGCCTTCGGGCAGGCCGGTCCAGGCGGCGGCCTGCGCGGTGAGCGAGCCGGCCCTGCTGCCGAGCGGGAGGAGCGGGTGCTCCAGGCGGGTGCGGGCGAAGTCGGCGAAGCCGGGGTGGAGGGCGCCGAGGTAGTCCTCGTCCGGGTAGCCGCCGTCCTGGTGGATGCCCTTGTAGCCGGCGGTGCAGGTGTTGCGGGTCTCGGTGCCGGTGAGCTGCCAGACGATCCAGTCGGCGGCCTCGATCCAGCGCTCGCAGGCGGCGTAGACCTGCGGGTCCTCCTCCAGCACCTGCAGGGCCTTGGCGTACTGCCACTCGGCGGAGATCTTCCCGCCGTAGCGGTGGATCCACTTCTCGCCGCGCCGGTGCGCGAGGGCGTTGATGCGGTCGGCCTGCGGCTGGGCGGCGTGGTGCTTCCACAGCTTGGGCCAGGCGTGCGGTCGGTCGGCCCACTCGGGGGTCTCGGCGAGCGGGGTGCCGTCGGTGCGGACGGGCAGCACGGTGCAGGCGGTGAAGTCGGTGGCGATGCCGATGACGCGGGACGGGTCGACGCCGGAGGCGGCGAGCGCGGCGGGGACGGCGGTGCGCAGCACCTCGCGCCAGTCCTCGGGGTGCTGGAGCGCCCAGTCGGGGGGCAGCGGGCGGCCGGTGCCGGGGAGGCGGTCCTCGATGACGGCGTGCGGATAGGTGTGGACCGCGGTGGCGATCTCCTCGCCGTCCCGGACGCGGACGACGACGGCGCGGCCGGAGAGGGTGCCGAAGTCGACGCCGACGACGTACGCGTCCTCGGTGCCGGGCTGCTCCGCACCGGGCTGATCGGCACCGGGCTGGTCGGCCCGGGTGGGGGGCGTCTCGGTCACTGTCTCGTCCTTCGTACGGGGGGTGGGGAGGTCCGGGCCGGCCGCCGGCTGATCCGCCCCGTCGCGGGCCGGCGGCCGGCCGGTGTTCCGCTGCCTCACCCTCACCGGGAGCGGAACGGCGGCCGCCGGGCCGGGCGGGCCGAAGCGGGGTGGCCGCCGGCCGGCGGGGCGGGTGGTCGCGCCGGCCGGCGGCGGGCGCCGGGCGACTCCGGATGCTGTGATTGTTAACGTTCACATTTTGCCTGTCAAGGGTGCCGGGGCGGCCGACCCGCCACCCCTCCCCATCCCAGGCTCACGCGGCATCCGGGGGAACGGCCAGCCGGTCGAACGCGCGGTCCCCGCTCACACCGGTGCACCCACGGTCCGACCGGCGCGCCTTGCGGTTCTTCCCGGCGGCGCACACGCCGACCGGACGGTCGCGGTCGAAGGAGCGAACGGCCCCCGGCTGGTTCGCACACCGGGCGCGCGGGCCGAACGGCCGGAGAGCGCGCACGGCTCACCGCCGGGCGCCTCGCCGCTCCCGAGCGCCGTTGAACGGCGGGCGGGCCGACGGCTGGGATGGGCCCCCGCGTGATCAACGCACCGACCAGCCCCGGAGGCCCCGATGACCGGACCCACCCCTGCGCGCTCCGCCACCGCCGTGTTCCCCGCCCTGCGCCGCGCCGCCCGGCGGGCCGGCCGGGGCGCCGTCGCGGCCGTGGCCCTCACCGGCGCACTGGCGCTGACCTGCCCCGCGCCCGCCTCGGCCGCGGCCTACACGAAGTCGGTGTACGCGCCCGACCGGGCGGGGAACACGCTCACCGGCTGGGGCAACCTGAGCCGGGACTGCAGCGGCACGGTCGGCTGCTACAACTACATCAAGATCGAGCGCGGCCGCTGGTACGGCTGGGAGTTCATGGGCGGCAACTGGGCCGGCAACAACGGCTGGAACTCCGCGTCCGCGCCCGTCGCGAGCGGCTGCTACAGCTACCGCACCCCGGTGGACAGCTACAACGACATCGTCGGCGGGTACGGCGCCGGCGTGAACACCGGCCAGGTCGGCGCCACGGTCGACGGGCAGAAGATCTACCGTTTCCGCGTCACCTGGAGCTCGGGCACCAAGAGCTACTGCCGCTGATCCGCGGCCGCCCGAGGGCTCGCGTCGGCGGAGGTCAGACCGTCCGGCGGGCCGGGCCCGTGGAGCGGCGCAGCACCATCTCCGGGGCGACCAGGACGTGGCTGCGGGCGTGTGCCACCCCGGCGAGTTCATCGACGAGCAACTCGAGGGCGCGGCGGCCCAGTTCCCCGAAGTCCTGGCGGACGGTGGTGAGCGGCGGGGTGAAGTAGGCGGACTCCGGGATGTCGTCGAAGCCGATGACGCTGATCTCGCCCGGCACCGGGCGGCCGGCCTCGTGGAGCGCCCGGAGCAGGCCGAGGGCCATGTGGTCGTTGGCGCAGAAGACGGCGGTGACCTCAGGGTCCGCCGCGATCTGCCGGCCCGCCTCGTAGCCGGACCGGGCACTCCAGTCACCGCTGTAGACCAGGGGCACCGGGGCGCCGGCCTCCTCCAGGGTCCGGCGCCAGCCGTCCAGGCGGTCCTGGGTCTCCAGCCAGCCGGCCGGGCCGGCGACATGGTGGACGGTACCGTGGCCGAGGTCGAGGAGGTGGCGGGTGGCGGCGGCGGCACCGGTGAGGTTGTCGACCGCGACCATCGGGACGCGGGAGCGGCTGCCGGAGCCGACCGCGACGACGGGCACGGAGCTGGAGAGTCGGGCGACCGCGCCGACCGCGGAGATCTGCGGGGCGATCACGGCGACGCCCTCGACGCCCTGGTCCCGCAGGCGGTCCACCGCCTCCTGGACGGAACGGGCGTCCAGCGAGCGGAGGCTGGCCACACTGACGAAGTAGCCGGCGCTCCGGGCGGCCTGTTCGAGGCCGTCGAGCATGGACGCCGGGCCGTAGAGCGTGCTGGCGAAGCTCACCACACCGAGGGTCTGGGACCGGCGGGTGACCAGGGCCCGGGCCGCCGAGTTGGGGCGGTAGTCCAGTTCCCTGATGGCGGCGAGCACCTTGTCGCGGGTGCCGGGCCGTACGTGCGGGGCGCCGTTCAGGACGCGGGACACGGTCTGGTGCGACACTCCGGCGAGCTTGGCGACGTCGGCCATCACGGGCTGTCGGGGCTCCGCCCCGGCAGTCTCACTTCCCACTCACAGCCCCCTTGTCGGTGCAGAGCCAGATCCGCGCTGCAACTGTCTCACGAGTGCGGAAGGGAGTGTAATTGTTTGCGCTCACATGGCAAGCGGAAGGAGCGGCGGGCCGAAGCGGTCGGATGCGGCCGGAGAACTGGTCGGCCCCCGTCCAGGGCGCCTCCGGCGCGGGCTCCTGGACGGGGGCCGGGTCTCACCGCGGCCCGGTGCCGCTACGCGGCGACCACGGGCCCGGCCACCAGCACGGCGGGCTCGGCCCGTGCCGCCGGGGCGGCGACCGCCGACGCACGGTGCCGGGCGAGCAGCCGGCGGGCCCTGGCGAGGGCCCGCAGCGGGTCGCGGACGCCCGTGTACACGCACACGGTGTAGAGGGCGTCCTCCCGGCGCCGCCGGACGACCGCGTCCGGCGAGCCCACATCGGCGAGCGCATCCAGCTCCGCAACCAGCGCACCCAGCACGACGTAGTTGATCAGCGGCATGGGCCAACTCCCTCGGTTCCAGGACGGACGGACCGGTTCCGCATCCTGCTCGCGCAGCTGCCCGGCGATTCGCGCGCCAAGCCCATGCCCTCCGGATGGACGCACGCTCTCCACATTTCCCACGCTTTGTCGACATGTCCCCGACCATCCGGGGACGGACGCACCCCGACCGGCTCCCGGAGCAGCAGGGGCGGGGCAGGAGATGTGACACCGCTCCGCCCGCGGCGCGGCCGCTACCGGAGCCCACGGTTCCCCGAGCCCGGGGCGGACCTGGCACGCGTCGCCCGGGGCGGTGCTACCTGCCGTCCCAGGGGGTGCGGGGGGACTGCACCGGGGGAACGGGGGGCATCGGGGGCGGTGGCGGGGGGTAGAGCGGTTCGGGCTGCCGGAGGGGCTGCTGGGGGTGCGGGTGGTGGTGCGGGGAGGACCGCGGCGGGGCGGTCGGGCGGTCGGTGTCGGGGGGCGGCGGGGCCTGGCGGCGGCTGGCGCCGCCGCCGCCGAGGATGCGGCGCAGCAGGCTGTCCGGGGGCAGCACCTCGGCCCAGCGCTCGGGGTACTCGGCGGGGGCGTGGCCCTCGTCGTCGTCCTCGTCCTCGTCCTCGCCGCCGTCGGCGAGACCGAGCTCGCGAACGAGCTGGGCGCGCTGGAGGGCGCGGCGGGCGGCGGCCTCGCGGACGACGGTGGCGGCGGCGGCCTCGCTGGCGCGCTCGTTCTGGGCACGGGCGTCGGCGGTCTCGACGCTGGGCCAGCGGCGGTCGATGGCGGCGTTCATGGCGGCACCGATGAGGACGGCGAGCGCGACCACGAAGATCCACAGCAGCACGGCGACCGGGGCGGCGAGCGAGCCGTAGACGGAGGGACCCTCGACCGAGCTGACCAGGTAGACGCGGAGCAGCACGCTGCACACCACGAGGACGAGCAGGGCGACCAGGGCGCCGGGGATGTCCTCGCGCCAGGGCGTGTTGGCGGGGACGGCGACGTGGTAGAGCGTGGTGAGGAAGATCACCAGGAGCAGGATCGCGGCGGGCCAGTAGAGCGCGTTGACCAGGCCGGCGGAGTTGGGCAGGGCGCCGATCACCAGGCCGGGGCCGGCGACGAGCAGCGGCAGGACGAGCGAGCCGATGAGGAGCGCGCCGAGGTAGAGGCCGAGCGACATCAGGCGGGTCTTGACGATGCCCCGCTTGCCGTCGAGGCCGTACATGACGGTGATGGTGTCGATGAAGATGTAGAGCGCCCGGGAGCCCGACCACAGCGAGAGCAGGAAACCGATCGAGATGAGGTCCGGCCGGGCTTTGTCGAAGACGCTGGTCAACAGGGGTTGGACGATCTGGTCGACCGAATCCGGTGAGAGGACCGTTTCGGATGCCGAGACGACGTCGTTCTTCAGCTTGTCGATGGTGCCGGCGCCGAGGATGTCGTCGAGGTAGCCGAGGGTGCCGGCGAGGCAGAGCAGCAGCGGCGGGATGGACAGCAGGGTGAAGAAGGCGGCCTCGGCGGCGAGGCCGGTGACGCGGTACTCGACGCAGGTGTCGGTGGTGTCCTTGAGCAGGGCCCACAGGGTCTGGCGCCAGCCGTTGCGGCGGGCGCGGCGGCGTCCGCCCCTGCGGCGCGAGGGCCGGTCGTGGGCCTGGCCGGGGGTCTCCCGCGGAGTACTGCCTGCTGCTTGCACGCCCCTACCGTACTGGGCAGCGCCTACTCCCCCGCGCACGCGCGCGAAGGGGGGTCCGGGGCGGCCCGCGGACGGGCCGTCAGGTGCACGGGAAGCGGCCCTCCGGTATGGTCCGCACCGCTGTGACGACGGGGAATCCACCAGGCGTCCCAGAATGCGAAACATCCGCGTCCAAAATACGGACGTTAGTGGACCGAGGGTCGTTCGCCGTGCGAATCTCTTGCCATGCCAAGCGCCGGAGCCACCCTAGTAGGTCGACTGCACGTCGATCTCCTCCGCGTGTCCAGCGCCATCTGTCCGGTGACCTGAGCCCTACCCCGCCGCCACCCACGGCACCGGCGCCGGCACCTCGCGAATCCCCGCCGATGCGGATGCGCGGGCGCCCTCCGGCCAGCGTCACTGCACCCTGACGCCTGCAGCAACTGCGCAGGTCAGAGCAGTTGCGTGCCCGGGGATGCCGAATCCCTCATCAGAGCCAGCTGCCAAAGGACGAGACACCATGGCCCCTACTCCCGAACCGGTCGAGCCCACGGTCGCCGGCGCCCCCGTGCGCCGCCCCGCCGCCGCCCGCAAGGTGACCCGCCACCGCGGCGAGGGTCAGTGGGGCATGGGCCACTTCACGCCGCTGAACGCCAACGAGCAGTTCAAGAAGGACGACGACGGTCTCAATGTGCGGACACGCATTGAGACGATCTACGCTCACCGCGGCTTCGACTCGATCGACCCGGCGGACCTGCGCGGCCGGATGCGCTGGTGGGGCCTGTACACCCAGCGCAAGGAGGGCATCGACGGCGGCAAGACGGCCATCCTCGACCCCCACGAGCTGGACGCCGAGTACTTCATGCTCCGGGTCCGCATCGACGGCGGCCAGCTGACGGTCGCCCAGCTGCGGGCGATCGCCGAGGTCTCCGAGCTGTACGGCCGCGGCACCGCCGACCTGACCGACCGGCAGAACGTCCAGTACCACTGGATCCGGATCGAGGACGTCCCGTCGATCTGGCAGAAGCTGGAGGCCGTCGGCCTGTCCACCACCGAGGCCTGCGGCGACACCCCGCGCGTCATCCTGGGCTCGCCGGTCGCCGGCATCGCCGAGGACGAGATCATCGACGGCACGCCCGCGATCGCCGAGATCCAGCGCCGCTTCATCGGCAACAAGGAATTCTCCAACCTGCCGCGCAAGTTCAAGTCCGCGATCTCCGGCTCGCCGCTGCTGGACGTGGCGCACGAGATCAACGACATCGCCTTCGTCGGCGTCGTCCACCCCGAGCACGGCCCCGGCTTCGACCTCTGGGTCGGCGGCGGCCTGTCCACCAACCCCAAGCTGGGCGTCCGGCTCGGCGCCTGGGTGCCGCTGGAGCAGGTCCCGGACGTGTACGGCGGTGTCATCGGCATCTTCCGCGACTACGGCTACCGCCGGCTGCGCAACCGCGCCCGGCTGAAGTTCCTGGTCGCCGACTGGGGCGTGGAGAAGTTCCGCCGGGTGCTGGAGGACGAGTACCTCAAGACCGAGCTCGTCGACGGCCCCGCGCCGGCCGAGCCGGTCGCCCGCTGGCGGGACCACGTCGGCGTCCACCGGCAGAAGGACGGCCGCTACTACGTCGGCTTCGCGCCGCGCGTCGGCCGGGTCAACGGCAAGGTCCTCGGCCAGATCGCCGACCTCGCCGAGCAGCACGGCTCGGACCGCCTGCGCACCACCGCCGAGCAGAAGATGATCGTCCTCGACGTCGCCGAGGACCGCGTCGACTCCCTGGTGGCCGGCCTGGAGGCGCTCGACCTGCAGGTCAAGCCGTCCCCGTTCCGCCGCGGCACGATGGCCTGCACCGGCATCGAGTACTGCAAGCTCGCCATCGTCGAGACCAAGGAGCGCGGCCGCACCCTGATCGACGAGCTCGAGCAGCGCCTGCCGGACTTCGACGAGCCGCTCACCATCAACATCAACGGCTGCCCCAACGCCTGCGCCCGCATCCAGGTGGCGGACATCGGTCTCAAGGGCCAGCTGGTCACCGACGACGACGGCGAGCAGGTCGAGGGCTACCAGGTACACCTCGGCGGCGCGCTCGGCCTGGAGGCCGGCTTCGGCCGCAAGGTCCGCGGTCTCAAGGTCACCAAGGACGGCCTGCCGGACTACGTCGAGCGCGTGCTGACCCGCTACCGGGCCGACCGCCACGAGGGCGAGCGCTTCGCCCAGTGGACGGCCCGGGCCACCGAGGACCAGCTCTCGTGAGCGAGCGCGCCGCCCCGTTCCACTGCCCGTACTGCGGCGACGAGGACCTGCGGCCCTCGGAGGCCGGGCACGGCTGCTGGGAGTGCGCCTCCTGCCGGAGGGCCTTCCAGCTGAAGTTCCTGGGCCTGCTCCGGCCCGACGGCACCACCGGTACGACGACGGACACCGAGCACACCGACTAAGGAGGTGGCGAATGAGCACGGCGACCGACTACGAGGCACTGGCCACCGCGGCTGCCCGCGACCTCGAGGACGCGACCGCGCAGGAGATCCTGCAGTGGGCCGCCGACACCTTCGGCAAGCGGTTCTGCGTCACCTCCTCGATGGAGGACGCGGTCGTCGCCCACCTCGCCTCCACCGTGCTGCCCGGCGTCGACGTGGTCTTCCTGGACACCGGCTACCACTTCGCCGAGACCATCGGCACCCGGGACGCGGTGGCCGCGACCATGGCGGTCAACGTCATCACGCTCACCCCGAAGCTCACCGTCGCCGAGCAGGACGCCCAGTACGGGCCGAACCTGCACGACCGCGACCCGGACCTGTGTTGCTCGCTGCGCAAGGTCGAACCGCTGAACCGCGGCCTCGGCGCGTACGACGCCTGGGCGACCGGGCTGCGCCGCGACGAGTCGCCGTCCCGGGCGAACACCCCGGTGGTGGCCTGGGACGCCAAGCGCCGCAAGGTGAAGCTCGCGCCGATCGCCCGCTGGACGCAGGACGACGTCGACGCCTACGTGCAGGCCAACGGCGTGCTGCTCAACCCGCTGCTGTGGGAGGGCTACACCTCCATCGGCTGCTCGCCGCTCTCGTGCACCGCCAAGCCCGGCGAGGGCGAGGAGGGCCGGGCCGGCCGCTGGGCGGGCTCCGGCAAGACCGAGTGCGGCATCCACCTCTGACCATCCGCCAGACCGACGAGACCCAGGAGAGATCACCGTGACCACAGCCGACACACTGGACGCCGGGGAAGCCGCAGAGGCGGCCCGCGCGGCCGCCCCCTGCGAGCGCGGCGCCACCGTGTGGCTGACCGGGCTGCCCAGCGCGGGCAAGACCACCCTGGCCTTCGCGCTGGCCGAGCGGCTGCGCGCCGAGGGCCACCGGGTGGAGGTCCTGGACGGTGACGAGATCCGCGAGTTCCTCTCCAAGGGCCTCGGCTTCACCAAGGAGGACCGGCACACCAACGTGACCCGGATCGGCTTCGTCGCCGAGAAGCTGGCCTCGAACGGTGTCAAGGTGCTCGCCCCGGTGATCGCCCCCTACGCGGACTCCCGCACCGCCGTCCGCGAGCGGCACGCCGCCAACGGCACCGACTTCCTGGAGATCCACGTCGCCACCCCGGTGGAGCTCTGCGCCGAGCGCGACGTCAAGGGCCTGTACGCCAAGCAGGCCGCCGGCGAGATCTCCGGTCTCACCGGTGTCGACGACCCGTACGAGGCGCCGCAGAACCCCGAACTGCGCCTGCAGACCCAGGGCCGCGCGGTCGCCGAATCCGCCGCAGAGCTGCACGCCTTCCTGACGACGAGGGGCCTCGCATGACGACCGCCACGCACAGCCTCCTGGACACCCAGGAGAACCCGTACGCGCTGTCGCACCTCGATGCCCTGGAGGCGGAGTCGGTGCACATCTTCCGCGAGGTGGCGGGGGAGTTCGAGCGCCCGGTGATCCTCTTCTCCGGCGGCAAGGACTCCATCGTCATGCTGCACCTGGCGCTGAAGGCGTTCTGGCCGGCCGCCGTCCCCTTCTCGCTGCTGCACGTCGACACCGGGCACAACTTCCCCGAGGTCATCGAGTACCGCGACCGCACCGTCGCCGAGCACGGCCTGCGCCTGCACGTCGCCAGCGTCCAGGACTTCATCGACGACGGCCGGCTGCGCGAGCGCCCCGACGGCACCCGCAACCCGCTGCAGACCGTGCCACTGCTGGACGCCATCGAGAGCAACAAGTTCGACGCCGTCTTCGGCGGCGGCCGCCGCGACGAGGAGAAGGCCCGCGCCAAGGAGCGCGTCTTCTCGCTCCGCGACGAGTTCGGCGCCTGGGACCCGCGCCGCCAGCGCCCCGAGCTGTGGTCGCTGTACAACGGCCGGCACGCGGTCGGCGAGCACGTCCGGGTCTTCCCGCTCTCCAACTGGACCGAGCTGGACGTCTGGCAGTACATCGAGCGCGAGGGCATCGAGCTCCCGGAGATCTACTACGCCCACCACCGCGACGTGTTCAAGCGCGACGGCATGTGGCTGACCGCCGGCGAGTGGGGCGGCCCGAAGGACACCGAGCCGGTCGAGAGCCGGCTCGTCCGGTACCGCACCGTCGGCGACATGTCCTGCACCGGCGCCGTCGACTCCGACGCCGTCACGATCGCCGACGTGATCACCGAGATCGCCGCCAGCCGCCTGACCGAGCGCGGCGCCACCCGTGCCGACGACAAGATGTCCGAGGCCGCGATGGAAGACCGCAAGCGCGAGGGGTACTTCTAAGATGACCACCACTCCGGAGACCACCGCCACCGCGCTGCTGCGGTTCGCCACCGCCGGCTCCGTGGACGACGGCAAGTCGACCCTGGTCGGCCGGCTGCTCCACGACTCCAAGTCTGTCCTCGCCGACCAGCTGGAGGCCGTCGAGCACGCGTCCCGCAGCCGCGGCCAGGAGGCGCCCGACCTCGCGCTGCTCACCGACGGCCTGCGCGCCGAGCGCGAGCAGGGCATCACCATCGACGTCGCGTACCGCTACTTCGCCACCGCGCGGCGCCGGTTCATCCTCGCCGACACCCCCGGCCACGTGCAGTACACCCGGAACATGGTGACCGGCGCCTCCACCGCCGAGCTCGCCGTCGTCCTGGTCGACGCCCGCAACGGCGTCGTCGAGCAGACCCGCCGGCACGCCGCGGTCGCCGCCCTGCTGCGGGTGCCGCACGTCGTCCTCGCGGTGAACAAGATGGACCTGGTCGAGTACGCCGAGCCCGTCTTCGCGGCCATCGCCGAGGAGTTCACCTCCTACGCGGCCTCACTCGGCGTCAAGGACGTCGTCGCGGTGCCGATCTCCGCACTGGCCGGCGACAACGTCGTCGAGCCCTCGGCGAACATGGACTGGTACGGCGGCCCGACCCTGCTGGAGCACCTGGAGACCGTCCCGGTCGGCAGCGACCCCAGCGCCGAGCCGGCCCGGTTCCCCGTCCAGTACGTGATCCGGCCGCAGACCGAGGCCCACCCGGACTACCGCGGCTACGCCGGCCAGCTCGCCTCCGGCGTGCTGCGGGTCGGCGACCCGGTGACCGTGCTGCCCTCCGGACACACCACCACCGTCGTCGGGATCGACGCGCTCGGCGCGGAGACGGACATCGCCTGGGCTCCCCAGTCGGTCACCGTCCGCCTCGCCGAGGACATCGACATCTCCCGCGGCGACCTGATCGCGGCCGGCCCCGCCCCGGTGCCCACCAAGGACATCGAGGCGACCGTCTGCCACCTCAACGAGCGGGCCCTGCGCCCCGGCGCGAAGGTGCTGCTCAAGCACACCACCCGCACCGTGCGCGCGCTGGTCAAGGAGATCTCCTACCGGATCGACATCGACACTCTGGAGCAGCGCTCCGGTGCCGACGGCCTGGAGGTCAACGACATCGGCCACGTGGTGCTGCGCACCGCCGAGCCGCTGGCGCTCGACAGCTACACCGACAACCGCCGGACGGGCTCGTTCCTGCTGATCGACCCGGCCGACGGCACCACCCTCACCGCCGGCATGGCGGGCGAGGCCTTCGACACCGTACGCGCCACCACCGAACCGATCGAGGAGGACTGGGTCTGATGCCCAGCGAGGCGTTCTCGGGCATGGACAAGGAAGGCGGCCGCATCGGCAGCGGCGTCCTCGGCAGCGGCCAGGGCGGCCTGACGCGATGTGGGGGCGGACAGGGGCACTGATCCCCTGTCACCGGGCCGGTTCCTTCCTACAGCAGGCACCGGCCCGGCTTGCCCGGCATACGACATGCCGTCAGCACCACACCGGCTTCTTCCATCGGCGCTTCCCACGGCGCCCACCGTGAACGGGACGACTCCCATGGCACACGACTCCGCCACCACGCATACCTCCACCCGGTTCGGCAGCGGCCGGTTCAGACGGCCGGCCGCGGTCGCCGTCGCCGCGCTCACCGCCGCGGGCCTGCTCTCCGCCTGCAGCTACGGCGCCAAGAGCGAGGACAAGAGCTCGGCGGCCCCGGCCCCGGCCGCCTCCGGCGCGAAGCTCTCCGCGGACACCGTGAAGATCGGCTACTTCGCCAATCTGACCCACGGCACCGCGCTGGTCGGCCTCAAGGAGGGCCTGATCCAGAAGGAGCTCGGCGCCACGAAGATCAAGACCCAGATCTTCAACGCCGGCCCGACCGAGATCGAGGCGCTGAACGCCGGCTCGATCGACATCGGCTGGATCGGCCCCTCCCCCTCGATCAACGGCTACACCAAGTCCGAGGGCAAGTCGCTGCGGATCATCAGCGGTTCGGCCTCCGGCGGCGTCCGCCTGGTGGTCAACCCCGACAAGATCAAGACCCTGGACGACCTCAAGGGCAAGAAGATCGCCACCCCGCAGCTCGGCAACACCCAGGACGTGGCGCTCCTCAACTACCTGGCCACCAAGGGCTACAAGGTCGACGCCGCGTCCGGCGCCGGCGACGTCAGTGTGGTGCGCACCGACAACAAGGTGACCCCGGACGCCTACAAGTCCGGCTCCGTCGACGGCGCCTGGGTGCCCGAGCCGACCGCCTCCAAGCTGATCAGCCTCGGTGCCAAGGAGCTGCTGAACGAGAAGCAGGTCTGGCCGGACGGCAAGTTCGTCATCACCAACATCATCGTTTCGCAGAAGTTCCTCAAGGAGCACCCGGACGTGGTGGAGGCCGTGCTGCGCGGCTCGGTGAAGACCAACGCCTGGATCAAGGCCAACCCGGACCAGGCCAAGGCCTCCGCCAACGCCGCGATCAAGGAGGCGGCCGGCAACGCGCTGGACGCCGCGATCCTCGACCCGGCCTGGAAGGACATCGAGTTCCTGGACGACCCGCTGGCGAACACCCTGCAGGCCGAGGCCGACCACGCGGTCACCGCGGGCCTGCTGAAGAAGCCGAACCTCGCCGGGATCTACGACCTGACCCCGCTCAACAAGGTGCTCCAGGCCCAGGGCGGGACCGCCGTGGCGGACGCCGGACTCGGCGCCAAGTGAGTCGCACCCGATAACCCCGCGGTCCGCCCCGCCCCCGCCCAGTCGATGCCCAGTCACCGGGCGGGGCGGGGCCGGACCCCGGCCCCCGAGCGCCACCAGCCAGCTTCCCTCCTTGCCCGCCGCCGGGCAGGAGGGGCCCATGCCACTCACGGAGGAGGTCCCCGGATGACCCCGGCACTGACCACCACGGAGCCCACCACCAGCGCTGCCGACGCCGCGATCGACCGACCCGCCGTCCGCCTCTCGCACGTGCACAAGTCCTTCGGCCGCCCCGGCGCCGCCACCCCCGTCCTGGACGACATCAACCTGGACGTCGCCCCCGGCGAGTTCGTCACCCTGCTCGGCGCCTCCGGCTGCGGCAAGTCCACCCTGCTCAACCTGGTGGCCGGCCTCGACAAGCCCACCGCGGGCGACATCGAGGTGTCGGGCGGCCGTCCCGCCCTGATGTTCCAGGACCACGCGCTCTTCCCGTGGCTGACCGCCGGCCGCAACATCGAGCTCGCGCTGCGCCTGGCCGGTGTGCCGAAGGCCGAGCGCCGGCCCGAGGCGGAGCGGCTGCTGGAGCTGGTGCGGCTCGGCGGCGCCTACAAGAAGCGGGTCCACGAGCTCTCCGGCGGCATGCGCCAGCGCGTGGCGATGGCCCGCTCGCTCGCCCAGGGCGCCAACGTGCTGCTGATGGACGAGCCGTTCGCCGCGCTCGACGCCATCACCCGGGACGTCCTGCACGACGAGATCACCCGCATCTGGGCGGAGCGGCGGCTGTCCGTCCTGTTCGTCACGCACAACGTGCGCGAGGCCGTCCGGCTCGCGCAGCGCGTCGTCCTGCTGTCCTCCCGGCCCGGCCGGGTCGCCAAGGAGTGGCGGATCGACCTGCCCCAGCCGCGCCGCATCGAGGACTCCGGCGTCGCGGATCTGTCCATCGAGATCACCGAAGAGCTGCGTGGGGAGATCCGCCGCCATGTCCAGCACTGACACCACCACCCTGGTCAAGGACCCGACCGGCGACACCGCGAGCGTCGAGGCCGGCCTGGACGCCCTGGACGCCGTCCAGGTCCAGCGCACCCCGCTCACCCAGGTGCTGCGCCAGAAGGTCCTGCCGCCCGTGCTCGGCGTGCTGCTCGTCCTCGGCGTCTGGCAGCTCGCCTTCAGCCTGGAGCTGACCACCCCGGACAAGCTGCCCAGCCCGGCCGCCGTCTGGACCTCGCTCACCGACCTCTGGTACGAGGGCACGCTGTTCTCGATCATCTGGACCAGCGTGTGGCGCGGCATCTCCGGCTTCGTCGCGGCCGTCGTCATCGGCACCCCGATCGGCCTGCTGGTCGCCCGGGTCAAGCCGATCCGGGCCGCGCTCGGCCCGGTCCTCTCCGGCCTGCAGTCGCTGCCCTCGGTCGCCTGGGTGCCCGCCGCCGTCATCTGGCTCGGCATCAACAACTCGGCGATGTACGCGGTCATCCTGCTCGGCGCCGTCCCGTCGATCGCCAACGGCCTGGTCTCCGGCGTCGACCAGGTCCCGCCGATCTACCTGCGGGCCGGCCGCACCCTCGGCGCCACCGGCCTGGCCGGCGCCCGCCACGTGCTGCTGCCCGCCGCCCTGCCCGGCTACCTGGCCGGCCTCAAGCAGGGCTGGGCGTTCTCCTGGCGCTCGCTGATGGCCGCCGAACTCATCGCCTCCTCCCCCGACCTGGGCCTCGGCCTCGGCCGCTACCTGGAGAACCAGCGCGAGTTCAACGACATGTCGGGCGTGCTGCTCGGCATCGTCCTGATCCTGGTCGTCGGCGTGGCGATCGACCTGCTGGTCTTCTCCCCGCTGGAGCGCCGCGTGCTGCGCAACCGCGGCCTGCTGGTCACCACCCGCTGAGGACACCGACCATGCGTACCGGCACGCCGTCCGTCTCCGCCCCCGCCCGTCGTGGCGGGGCGGGCGGCCCCGCCCTGCTGCTGATCGCCCACGGCAGCCGCGACCCGCGGCACGCCGCCACCGTGGACGCCCTCGTCCACCGCGTTCGCGCCCTGCGGCCCGGACTCACCGTCGCCACCGCCTACCTGGACCACTGCGCGCCGCGCATCCCCCAGGTCGCCGGCCGGCTCGGCGACGCCGTCGCCGTGCCGCTGCTGCTCAACCGGGCCTTCCACGCCAAGAGCGACATCCCCGCCGCGCTGCGCGCCGCCGGCGCCGACCTGCCGCTCGCCGACGTGCTCGGCCCCTCCCCGCTGCTGCTGGACGCCCTCGACCGGCGCCTCGCCGAGGCCGGTCTGGACACCGCCTCCGCCGCCGTCCGCGCCCGCACCGGTGTGGTGCTCGCCGCGGCCGGCTCCTCCGACCCCGCCGCCGACGCCGCGACCCGGGCGGTCGCCGAGCGCTGGCGGCGCAGCCGCGGCTGGGCCGCCGTCGAGGTCGCGTACGCCTCCGCGGCCGGACCGCGCGTCCCCGAGGCGGTGGCCGCGCTGCGGGCCGCCGGAGCGCGGACGGTGGCGGTCGCCCCCTACCTGCTGGCCCCCGGCCTGCTGCCCGACCGGATCGCGGCCGGCGCCGCCGACGCCGACCTGCTCGCCGGGGTGCTGGGCGCCGCCCCCGAGATCGCCGAACTCCTGCTGGAGCGCTACGACGACGCCCGGTCCGCCGCGGCCGCCCCGGCGGCGCTCTCCGCCTGACCGGCGCCTCCCGTCACTCGGCCAGCCCGTCGGCGGTGGCGTCCAACTGCATCCGCTCGTACTCGCCGAGGCACGGGTAGAGGGTGCCGCAGTCGCGGCAGGCGCGGGCGAAGGTCACCGTGAACGTCGGCCGCGACTTGAATCTCCCCGGCCGGGGGAACCGGAGCCGCATCCGCTCCGTCGCCATCGAATCCGTCGTCAGTTCCCCTACCGGACTCAACCGTTCCGAGCCGCACATCCCGCATCGCATGCCGGGCACCCTACCCACCCGCCGGTGCGGACACGCGGGGAATCATCAGAGCCAGCGCTTCGGGTCCGTCAGGTCGATGTCGATCGGGAACGGCAGGTCGAGCGCGAGCCGCTTGCGATGGATGCCCATCGGGGCGTACGACCCGGTCGCCCGATCCAACTCGTAGACATGGACGGCCAGTTCACCGCCCTCGTTCTCGACCCGCCAGAAGTGCCGGAAGCCTGCGGCCGCGTACTTGCGCGGCTTGACCTCACGGTCCCGCGCCTCGGAGTCGGGCGAGACGACCTCGACGGCGAGGATGACGTCCTCGGGCCGCTGGGTGGTCTGCTGCGGCCGTTGGGCGGCGTCACGCGACACGACCATCAGGTCCGGCTCCGGCCGGTCGCGGCGGCCGAGGGTGACGGTCATCTCGCGAAGCACCGCAAGATGGTCCGGTCGGGCCTGGAGCAGGCCGAACTGCAGGAGATTGATGGCGTACATATGGAAAATAGCCTGCGGACTCACGAAGACGAGGCTCCCGTCGATCAGCTCCGTGCGCGGAGGAAGATTCGGAAGCCGGTCGAGGTCGTCGGCCGTCCACCCACCCTCGGGCGGGACGGGCCAGGTCGGCTGCGGTGCGACGGTCATCACTGCTCCCATGGGCCGGATTCTCGCCATCGCGTCCAGCGTACCCAGCGGATTCGGACGATCACTCACCCGATCGTGGGAGCAGGGCCAGGTACCGGGGGTCCGCGGGGTCGGCGTCGGCCCAGCGCCAGGCGTGGGCGGCGCAGGTGCGCTGATGGGGGGTGCCGGTGGCGAGGGTGGTGAGCAGGCGGTCCTGGAGGCGGCGGGCGCCGGCCGCGGTGACGAGGGCGCCGGCGAGCCAGCGCGGGGAGTTCGGGTCGTCGTCGTGGACGAGGGCCCGGTAGACGGCGTCCTCGTGGGCGCGGGTGAGGGCGCGGTCGGCGGTGAGGGCGCGGAGGGCCGTCTGCCGCTTGTGGCCGATGCGGTGGTACTGGGGGTAGTGCGGGTTGCGGGCGGCGAGCAGGGCGACCCGCGGGTCGTCCGGCTCCTCGAAGGGGAGGCCGAGTTCGGCGAGCAGGGCGTCGAGGGCCTGTTCCTGGAGGTCGAGCCGTTCGGCGGGGCCGGGTGCCGTGGTCACGGGGTCTCCTGGGCGGCGCCGGTGCGCATGCCGGTGAGTGCCCGCAGGCCGTCCTGGACGACGGAGGGGTCGGCGTCGCCGAAGAGGGCCTGCTGGGCGATGAAGCCCTGGGCGGTGGCGATGAGGGTGCGGGCGACGTGGTCGGCGTCCGGGCCGGGGGGCATCAGGCCGGTCGCCCGGTAGCTCTCGACCAGTCCGGCCCAGGCGGCGCGCATGGCCCGCCAGCCCTCGTCGAGGGTGGCGGCGAGGGTCGGGTTGCGCAGGGTCTCCGTCCAGACCTGGATGATCAGGCAGGCGAGGGCCTGGCGGTCCCCGGCGGGTGAGGCGCGTTCGAAGACGGCGGTGAGCACCCGGCCGAGCAGGACGTCCGGGGTGGGTGGCGGCACGGCCGCGGCGGCGTCGGCGAAGGCGGATCCGATGACCGCGAAGGCCTCCCCGGCGATGGCCGCGACGATCTCGTCCTTGCTCGCGAAGTAGCGGTAGACCGCGCCGGCCGACAGGTCGGACTCGCGGAGCACGTCCTGCATGGAGGTGGCGTGGAAGCCGTTGCGCGCGAAGCAGCGGGCCGCGCCGTCGAGGATCTGCCGGCGGCGGGCGTCGAGGTGTGCCTGGGATACGCGGGCCATGGCCCCCACCCTAAAACGAACGTTCATTCTTGACAAGGAACGCCGGGCGGCCGGAGAGTGGGCCACGTAAAACGAACGATCCTTCTCTTTGAATCGAGGGGCAGCCATGTCCGCCTCCCCCGAATCCGTACCCGCCCCCCGCCGTGTGCTGGCCGTCTGGGTGCTCGTCCCCGCCCTGGTCGCGCTGGCACTGTGGGCGTTCGCCTGGCCAGCCGCCCGGCTCGCCCCGCGCCACCTGCCGATCGGCACGGCCGGTCCGGCCGCCGCCACCGCCGCGCTCGACCGGCAGCTCGCCGCGCACCCCGGCGCCTTCGAGGTGCACCACTACCCGGACGGGGCCGCCGCCCGGCAGGCCGTCCTGGACCGCGAGGTCTACGGCGCCCTGGTGGCCGGGCCCGGCGGCCCCGAACTGCTCACCGCCTCGGCGGCCGGCCCGACCGTCGCCCAGCTGCTGCGGTCGGCCGCCGAGTCCGGCGCCCCCGCGGGCAGCACCGTCCGGGTCACCGACCTGGTGCCCGCCCCGGCCACCGACCCCCGCGGGGCGGTCTTCGGTGCCGGGCTGCTGCCGCTGGTCCTCGCCGGGGTCGCGGCGGGTGCCGCCGTCACCCTGCTCCGGCTGCGCGGGGCCCGGGCGATCGCGGCCCTCGTCGGCGCCGCCCTGCTCGCCGGCCTGGTCGGTGCGCTCATCGCCCACAGCTGGCTGGGCGCCCTCACCGGACCCTGGTGGACGGAAGCCGGGGTGATCGCCCTGACGGCCCTCGCGGTCGGCGCCTCGGTCGCCGGGACGGCCGCCCTGCTCGGCACACCCGGCATCGGCCTGACCGCGCTGCTGATGGTGCTGATCGGCAACGCCTTCTCCGGCGTGGCCTCCGCGCCCGAGCTGCTCCCCGCCCCGGCCGGCGTCCTGGGGCAGCAGCTGCCCCCGGGCGCGGCCGGGACCCTGCTGCGGTCGGTGTCCTACTTCGACGGCGCCGGCGCGGGCGGCCCGCTGCTGACCCTGGCCCTCTGGGCCGGCCTGGGCCTCGCCGTCCTCGGCCTGACCGCCGCCCGCCGGCGCACCGACCGCCCCGCCGAACCCGTCCTGACCGTCGTCCCGGACACCACCGCCGCCACCGCCTGACGGGCTCGGGCACCCGGGGCCGGCGTCAGATCCGGCGCAGGGTGAAGGTGTCGACGGGCGTGCCGGCGAAGAGCAGGTCGGCGCGGCCGTCGAGGAGGTACACGCTGCCGCCCGGGCCGGGCGTGAGCACGGTGGGGGCCGGGTCGGTCAGCGGGCGGACGGTGGCGCGGGCGGTGCGCCAGCCGTCGGTGGAGCGGAGGTCGACCCTGGTGGTGGCGCCGCTGCCGCCGAGGTGGTTGGTGATGCCGCGCAGGGTGCCGTCGGGGTCGGCGAGCAGGCCGTCGACGCCGGTGAGGGCACCGGCCGGGCCGCTGACGGTGGTGCGGGAGAGCTGCCGCGGGTGGTCGATCGGCACCCGCCAGAGCGTGCCGTCGTCGTACTTGCCGACGAGCAGGGTGCGGCCCTGCCGGACGATGCCGTTGAGGCCGAAGGCGCCCTGCGGGGCGGCGAGCCGCCCGTCGCGGACGAGGATGCCCGCGGAGCCGTCGGGGGCGACCCGGTAGACGATCGGGGCGAAGGAGTCGGTGACGTACGCGGTGCCGTCCGGGCCGATCGCGAGGTCGTTGGCGAAGTGCGGTCCGCCGTCGCCGGCCACCGCGGCGAGGTCGGTGTAGAAGAGGCGCCGCCCGGTGGCGAGGTCGTAGGCGCCGATGCCGGCGATCCGTCCGGAGCCGGCCGGGTCGGTGCGCACCGAGACCCCGGGGTCGCCGTTGGCGACCAGGAGCCGGCCGCGGGCGGCGTCGACGTGGATGCCGACGGTGGAGACCAGCACGGCCGGGTCGTCGACCAGCGGCGTGACGGTGCCGTCGGGGCTGACGGCGGAGACGGTGCCGTGGCGGAGCGAACCGACCAGGAAGCGCCGGTGGGCCGGGTCCCAGGTGGCGCCCTCGGGGTGCAGGGTGTCGGCGTGGCCGGTGATCACGGCGGGCCGGCCGTAGCCGGCGGGCGCCGCTGCCGCCGTGTGGGCGGCGGGCGCGGCGGCGGCCGGGAGGGCCGGTACGGCGGCCAGGGTCGTGGCGAGGGCGGTGAGCAGCAGGACGCTGCGTGCGCGGCGGTTCATCTGGTTTCCCGTCAGGAGTGCTTCGTCGGACGGCTTCCAGCCTCGCGGCCGGTGCGGCGGCGCAGCAGTGCGTGGCGATACTGGTAGTCGGGCTACCAGTCACCAGGGGGAGGGGCCATGGCCGATCGGGATGTGCGCAGGCAGGCGCTGTCGAATTTCCTGCGGACCCGCAGGGCCGCGCTGACGCCGGCGGATGTGGGGATGGCGCCGGGGGTGCGGCGGCGCACGCCGGGGCTGCGCCGGGAGGAGGTGGCGATCCTCGCCGGGGTGGGGGTGACCTGGTACACGTGGCTGGAGCAGGGCCGGGAGATCAATCCGTCGCCGGAGGTGCTGGCGAGTCTGGCGCGGACGCTGCGGCTGGACGCGGCGGAGTCGGCGTACCTGTTCCGGCTGGCGGGTGCGGCGCCGCAGCCCGGCGGGTATGCCGAGGAGCCGTCGGCGGGTGTGCCGGCGGCGCTGCGGCGGCTGCTGGACGCCCAGGCGCCCGCCCCGGCGTTCCTGACGGACGCGGACTGGGACGTGCGGGCGTGGAACACGCCGGCCGAGGCGATGTTCGAGTTCGCCGGGATGGCGCCGGAGGACCGCAATCTGGCCTGGATGGTCTTCGCGGACCGGCGGATCCGGGAGCGCACAGTGGACTGGGAGCGGCATGCCCGGCGCACCCTGGCGGAGCTGCGGGCCGCGTACGGCGAGCGGGGCGGCGCGGGATCGCCGCGGGCGCGGCAGCTGGCGGCGGTGATCGCCCGGCTGCGGGCGTCCTTCCCGGAGGCGGACCGCTGGCTGGACGAGCACCGGGTGAGCGAGCGGGCGGGCACCGAGAAGGTGGTGCAGCACGAGACGGTGGGCCTGCTGCGGCTGGACCAGGTGGTGCTGAGCGCCCCGGGCGGGCTGCAGCTGGTGGTGGTCGCGCCGCGCGACGAGGAGACCGGCGAGCGCCTGCGGCGGCTCGTCCCGGACTCCTCGCCGGCGGTGACGGTCTGACCGTGGGTCAGTACGGGCGGGCGGCCGCGGCGAGTTCGTCGGCCGTGGCGGGCAGCGGTGTGGTGACGGCGGCCCAGGAGCGGTCGGCGAAGTGCAGGTCGACCCGGCCGCGCTGGAGGACGCCGGTGGGGTTGCGGTGCAGCGCCGCAGCCTGCCGGGGTGCCTCCCAGTGCAGGGCGTACTGCTCCTTGAGCTGCCACAGCTTGGAGCGGTCGACGACCACGAGGTGGCGCCGGTCGGTGACGGCGAAGGTGCTGACGGAGCTGGCGCTGTCGTCGCGCATCCGGCGGACGAACAGGCCTGCCTCGCTGTGCCAGCCGCCGGCCATGCCCTCGCCGTGCCAGACGGAGTCCGGCACCGCGCCCATCATCCGGTCCTCGACCGCACCGACGGCGGCACCGACCGGGTTGACGGCGGCGTAGGCGCGGCGCAGTACGTTGAACTTCTTGCCGAGCTTCTGCTCGAGCTCGCTCGGCTGCCGCTGCACCTGGAGTTCGGCGGGTGTCGGCGGGATGCCGGGGGCGAGGCTGACGGACGCGGCGGCGAGGAGTTGCTCGCCCGGCTGCAGGAACGGCGTGACGATGTCGCGGTCGCGGTTGAGCACGGTGGTCCTCCTGTCAGCCGAAGGCCGAGTCGAAGCGGCGCTTGCGTTCCTCCGCGCTGAGCTCCGGCTCCTGGCGGGGCTGGGCGATGCCGGTGTGCTCGCGGGCGGCGGTGGAGGGGTGGGGGTTGCCGGCGATCCGGTCGTCGATCTCGTCGGCGAGGATGCCGGCGCCGGACTGCACGGCCTGCTGGACGGTCTGGCCGACCGGGTCTCCGGTGAGGCCGATGCCGTGCAGGGCGGCCTTGCCGATCATCTTGGTGCCCTTCTTGGCCAGGTACGCCGGCACGTCGATCGGCTTGTTCCAGGTCCAGGGCTTCTTGGGGTTGAGGTGGGGGCGCTTGGAGACTGCCTTGAGGGCCTTCATCGCCTCCTCGATCTTCTTGAGGGCGCGGGCCAGCTTGGCGACCAGGTTGGCGATCCGGGCGCTGGCGATCGTGCCCTCGGCGGCGGCTGCGGCGGCCTCGGCGGCGAGCGAGATGCCGGCGGTGACGACGCTGAAGGCGAGCGAGGCGGCCAGGGTGATGATGGCCCACTCGATGAGTTCGCGGATCACCGTCTCGACGAGGTCCTGGGCCATCCGGCTCTCGGCGGCGGCCTCGTCGAGGAGTTCGGCGGTGGCGTCCATGTCGTCCGCCTCGGCCTCCAGGGCCGTCTCGTACTCGGCGAGTTCCTGGAGGAACTTCTCGGCGGCCTCGCCCTGCCAGTCGTGGGCGAGGGCGGCGCGGTCGCGACGCTGGTCGGCGACGACCTCGCGCAGTTCGGTGGCCTGGCGGCGCCAGAGCTGGGCGGCGGCTTCGAGGCCCTCGGGGTCGCCGGTGACGAACTCCAGGGGTTCGGCGAGCGGTTCGACGATGGGGCGCATGATCTCGTCGATCACGCTGCCCAGCGGGCTCATCCACTGGTTGATCTTGGTGTAGGCGTCGACGGCGCCGGAGACGGGTCCACTCATGCCAGCCCCCTGGTGATCGCGCTCATCGCGGCTGCGGTCTCGGCCTCGGCCTGCTCGTAGTTACGGGCGACGCCCTGGACGTGGTCGTCGATCCGGACCATGGTGTCCGCCGCGGCGGTGAGGTTCTCGACGGCGGCGTCGGCGCGCTCGGCGTAGTCGCGGCCGGTCTGCTCGGCTTCCGGCAGCTTGCCGAAGGCGCTGGGCGACAGCCGGTGGCCGCCGAGTTCGGCGCGGATGGCGCGCAGCCGCTCGGAGCGATCCGCGGAGGTGCGGGCGAATCGCCGCAGCGCCTCCGGATCGACGCGGTACTCCCCTGACACGATGTGTCCTCCCCCGTGCAGTGCGCCCAGGACGGCGCGGAATTGACGGAACCTCTTGTTCAGGTCATGGAATGCCCATGAACGAACAAAGAAGCTAACACACCTGGTCGCACCAGGTACGGAGGGCGATGTGAGGGTTCGTCGGCGATCCGGCGGGGGCCCGACCGACCGCAGGCATGCCGAAGGGGCGCCACCCGGTGCGGGTGGCGCCCCTTCGGACGGCCGGTCAGCTGTAGTCGTGGCGCTGGCGGCCGGTGCCGTAGTTGCCGCCGCTGCGCGTGCCCGAGCCGGGCTTGCTCCGGCCGGAGGAGCGGCCGATGAAGCCGGCCGCGGTGCGGCCGTTGCCGCTGGCACTGCCACCGCCGGTGCCACCGCCGAGGCGCTGCTTGGGGCGCGGCTGGCGGGCGTTGCCGTTGGCGTCGACGTCCTTGGGCAGCCCGGAGCGCTTGCCGGGGCGGCGGCGCGGCGCACCGGAGCGGCCGGCCTTCTCACCGGCCTGCCCGGCGGCGGGCGCGGGGGCGTCCGCGGACTGCTCGGCGACCACGATGGTGACCGGCGTACCGGTGGGGGTGCGGGCGCCGGTGATGCGGTTCAGCTCGACGTCGTCCGGGCGGACCTTGGTGACGGTGGGCCGGATGCCGGCGGTGCCCATCAGCCGGTTGACCTCGCGGCGCTGCTCGGGCAGCACGAGGGTGACCACGGTGCCGGACTCGCCGGCGCGGGCGGTGCGGCCGCCGCGGTGCAGGTAGTCCTTGTGGTCGATCGGCGGGTCGACGTTGACGACGAGGTCGAGGCCGTCGATGTGGATGCCGCGGGCGGCGACGTTGGTGGCGATCAGCGCGGTGACCCGTCCGTCGCGGAACTGGTCGAGCACCCGGTTGCGCTGCGGCTGGGACTTGCCGCCGTGCAGGGCCGCGGCCCGCACGCCGTTCGCGAGCAGCTGCTTGGCGAGCCGGTCGGCGCCGTGCTTGGTGTGCACGAACATGATGACCCGGCCCTCGCGGGAGGCGATGTGCGCGGTCGTGGCGGCCTTGTCGGCGGGGTCGAGCTGCAGGACGTGGTGGTCCATGGTGCTGACCGCGCCGGCCGACGGGTCGACGGAGTGGGTGACCGGGTCGTCGAGGAAGCGGCGGACGAGCCGGTCGATGTTGCGGTCGAGGGTGGCGGAGAACAGCATCCGCTGGCCGCCCTCGGCGACCTGCTCGAGCAGCTTGCTGACCTGCGGCAGGAAGCCCATGTCGGCCATCTGGTCGGCCTCGTCGAGGACGGTGATCGCGACGTCGGCGAGGTTCACGTCCTGCCGGTTGATCAGGTCGTCCAGCCGGCCGGGGGTGGCGACGAGGACCTCGACGCCGCGGCGCACCTGGTTGGCCTGCCGGCCGATCGGCATGCCGCCGACGACGGTGCCGATCCGCAGCTGCAGTGCCTGCGCGTACGGGGCGAGCGCGTCGGTGACCTGCTGGGCGAGCTCGCGGGTGGGCACCAGGACGAGGGCGAGCGGGCGACGGGCGTCGGCCCGCTTGCCGGCGGTGCGGGCGAGCAGCGAGAGGCCGAAGGCGAGGGTCTTGCCGGAGCCGGTGCGGCCGCGGCCGAGCACGTCGCGGCCGGCCAGCGCGTCCGGCAGGGTCGCGGACTGGATCGGGAAGGGCTCGGTGACGCCCTCGCGGGTCAGCGCGGTGAGCAGCGCCTTCGGCATGTCGAGCTCGGCGAAGGTGGCCGCCGGCGGGCGGGCCGGGGTGCCCTCGACGACGGTGAAGTCCTGCGCCTCGGCGGGCGCGGGGCGCGCGGTGCGGGGGGCGCGCTGGACGCGGCGCTCGCCGCCGCCACCACGGGGGCCGGTGCCGCGCTGCGGGCGGCCGGCGCCGGGGGCCCGGCGGGAGGTACCGCGCTGCGGGCGTGACTGATCGGTCATACTGCTCCGTCCTGATCGGCCGGCGGGCACGTCGATGCGTGCGCCCGGACCTTGCGGGTCGGCCGTCAGGAGTGGATGCAGGACCGCCCCGGCCGTTCGGCGGCAATGGGCGAGGGCCCGCACCCGCAGGTGCGGACCCTCACTCGTTTCACGCGTGAGTCGGCTCGACTCAGATGGGGCGGATGTTCTCGGCCTGCGGGCCCTTCTGGCCCTGCGTGACGTCGAACTCGACCTTCTGGCCCTCGACGAGCTCACGGAAGCCCTGGGCGTTGATGTTCGAGTAGTGGGCGAAGACGTCGGCGCCGCCGCCGTCCTGCTCGATGAAGCCGTAGCCCTTTTCGCTGTTGAACCACTTCACGGTGCCGGTAGCCATAACCGTCTCCTCTTTCTGGGGCATCAGGGGACTGCACCTCGCAGACCCCGAGTAGCCGCGATCCCCATCCGGAGACAAAACACCGGATAAAAACAAATGCGCCTGACTGTTGTTGGAACCAGTAGGCGCACACACACGTTCATGGGAACCAAAACTGCAACTGCTTCGACTGTAGCACGGTCACGCCCGCAATGATCGGGAAGGTCGTCCTCGTCACATCGCGGGCGCCCCGGGATTGAACGGCCCGCGGACGGGGCATACCGGGCCGTTCCCGAGCCCCGTCCGCGGGTTCCGTCAGTGCCGGCCGGCGGGCTCCGGCTCGGCGTCCGGAACGGTGACGGAGGCGTCCTTCGCGGAGCCGTCGCCGTGGCCCGGCCACCAGGCCGCACGGCCCAGCAGGGCGGTGATCGCCGGGGTGAAGAACATCGCCATCACGAAGGCCGAGATGATGATGCCGAAGGCGATCGAGAAGCCCATCTGGCTGAAGAGCGAGTTTCCGGCCAGCAGCATGGTGCCGAAGGTGGCCGCCAGGATGAAGCCCGCCGCGGCGACGGTCGGACCGGCGTGCTTGACCGCCTCGCCGGCGGCCTCGCGCGGGGTGCGGCCCTCCTTCACCTCCTCGCGGAGACGGGCGATCATCAGGATGTTGTAGTCGGTGCCGATCGCGACCACGAACAGGTAGATGAAGATCGGCAGCATGAACATCAGGCCCGGCTCGCCGCCGATCTTCTGGAAGATCAGCGAGGTGGCGCCGAGGGTGGCGCCGAAGCCGAGACCGACCGAGGCCATCAGGTACCAGGGCGCGACCACGCTGCGCAGCTGCAGGGCCAGGATGACCAGGATGAGCAGCGCCGCCAGCGGGAAGACCAGCGTGTAGTCGTGGACCATCGCGGTGTTGATGTCCTTGAACACCGAGGTCTGACCGCCGACCAGGGCCTTGGTCCCGTTGGGGGCGGAGGCGTGGGCGGTGTCGCGCAGGCCGTCCATGGTGTCGATGGCCTTGTTGGTGGCGGGCGCGTCCTTGAGGATCACCGTGATGTCGGCGGTGAGCCCGTCCTTGCTGAGCTGGGTCCGGTCGGCGGGCACCGCGGCGACGCCGGGGACCTTGGCCAGCGCGGCGCGGTAGCCGTCGAGGCCGGGAACGTCCAGCTTCGCGCCGTCGGTGGCGGTCAGGTAGACGTGGCTCGGGTCGGCGGCGCCGGCCGAGAAGGCCTTCATCATGCGGTCCTGGACGACCATCGACTCCTTGGTCTTCGGCATCGAGCCGCTGGCCAGGTCGAAGGTGCCCTTGTAGCCGAGGGCGGCGACGGTCAGGGCGACCAGCACCAGGCCGGAGGCCAGCGCGGCGACCGCCGGACGGCGCTGCACGGCGCCGCCGAGGGCGGCGAAGCGGTTGCCCTTGGCCTGGCGCATCCAGTGCTCGGGGAAGCCGCCGGACGGGCGGGGGCGGCGGGCGCCGCGGGCCAGCCAGGCCAGCTGCCGGCCGTCCCAGCGGAGCCACTCGACGACCCGGCGGAAGAGCACCCGCTCGGGGAGCACCGAGAGCACGGCCGGGACGAGGGTGATCGAGGCGAAGGCGGTGACCGCGACGGCGATGGCCAGCGCCGGGCCGAGCGCGGTGAACATGCCGAGGCTGGAGAGCACCAGCACGGCGAACGCCGCCACCACGGCGCCGGCGGCGGAGGCGATCGCCTCGCCGACCCGGCCGACCGCGTTGACCACGGCCTCCTTGCGGTCGTCCCCGGCCCGCAGCCGCTCGCGGTAGCGGAACATCAGGAACAGGAAGTAGTCGGTGCCGACGCCGAAGAGCACCACGATGAGGATGGCGGACATCGAGTTGTCCGCCTTCAGTCCGAAGATCTTGCTCGCGTCGGCGATCAGGCCGTTGGCGACCATCGAGTAGACGAAGATCGACACGATCGGCAGCAGGGCGACGATCGGACTGCGGAAGATCAGCCAGAGGGTGAGCAGGATGATCACCACGGTGCCGATGCCGATCAGCGCCTGGGCCAGCTTGGACGAGTCCTGCTGGTCGAGGATGCTGGCGGCCGGACCGCCGAGCAGCATCTTGACCGGGGTGCCGGCGGTCAGCTCGGTGCCCGCCTCGCGCAGCGCCTTGGCGGCGTCCGCGGCCTCCGGCTTCTGCATCACCTTCTTGTCGATGGCGATCATCGACATGCCGAAGGTGCCGTCCGGGGAGTAGCCCTTGCCGACCGGCAGGATGGTCTCGACGTCGGGGATGTGCCGCTCGGCGAGGCCCTTGACGACCTTCTCGGCGGTGGCCTTGTCGGCCTCGTCCAGCTTGCCGCCGTCCGTGCGCTCGAACAGCGCGTAGGCGCCCGGCGAGAAGCTCGCCGGGAACGCCTTCGACTGCAGCTCGATGGCCTGGATCGACTCGTAGTGCTTGGGGAGGAAGGCGCTCTCGTCGGTCTGCGCGGTGATCGTCGGCGCGGTGGAGATGATCGCGACGGCCGCGATCAGCCACGCTCCGATCACCCACCAGGCCCGCCTGACGACGAAGTCTCCGATTCGGTGGAACATGCTCGTGATGCCTCCTGGGCATGGTTCACCGCAGCCCTCGGGGGACGGAAACCGGGCAACGGCAGGACCGGCCGGGAGAATCCCCTAGCCGGTCGGCAGGCAAGTACGTGTGGGGGCATCCTATGCGATGCCGCTAGCCGGTCGGCAGGTAACCCCGCCCCCCGTACGGAACCCCTAGGGGGTACCGGCCGCTTCCCGGAACCATCCTGACCTGCGCCGCCGACAGCGCGCCTCCTGCTCCGGGCGGATTCCCCTCCACCTCAGGGTGGAGCGTGTCCCGACCACGAGGATGAGCACGGGGTGGGGAAAACCCCACCCCGACCCTCCGGGCAGGCCCAGGGTCGACTCACCCGCCAGCCGGATACTGCGTCAACTCCCGGATTCCTAGGCTCGTTCCAGCAGCCGGGAGGTGCCCGGCACCAGCTCCGGCGGGCCCGCACCCGCCGCTCTCCCTGGGGGACCTGTGACACCCAAGCTCGGCCTCGCCGCCGCCATGGGCGCGTGGAGCGCCAGACACCGCAAGACGGCGGTGTTCGGCTGGCTCCTCTTCGTCGTCCTCGCCGCCTTCCTCGGCGGCCTCCACGGCAGCACCAAGGTCACCGACTCCGAGATGATGCCGGGCGAGGTCGCCCGCGCCGCGAAGATCCTCGACGACGCCGGGATCAAGTCCCCGGCCGGCGAGACCGTGCTCGTCCAGAGCGCCGCACTGACCGCCGACGACCCGGCCTTCCGCGCCGTCGTCGACGAGGTCGCCGCCGCCGTGAAGGCCACCGGCAGCGCCGCCGACCTGCGCAGCCCGTACGACACCGGCGCGGTCTCCGCCGACCGGCACTCCGCGCTGCTGCAGTTCACCATGGCCGGGGAGGACCGCGAGAAGGCCGTCGAGGACGTGCCGGCCGTGCTCGACGCGGTCGCCGGGGTGCAGGCGAAGCACCGGGACCTCACCGTCGAGGAGTTCGGCGAGGCCAGTGCCGGCAAGTGGTTCCAGGACCAGTTCAAGAACGACTTCCAGCGCGCCGAGTGGACGGCCGTCCCGCTGGCGCTCGGCATCCTGCTGATCGCCTTCGGCGCCCTGGTCGCCGCCGTGCTGCCGGTCGTCCTCGCCCTCACCGCCTTCATCGCCGCCGGCGGCCTGGTCGCCCTCTCCAGCGGACTGCTGCACACCAGCGACGACGCCAGCTCGGTGATGCTGCTCGTCGGACTCGCCGTCGGCGTCGACTACTGCCTCTTCTACCTGCGGCGCGAACGCGAGGAGCGGGCCGCCGGACGCGACGCCGCCACCGCGCTCAAGGTCGCCGCCGCCACCTCCGGCCGGGCCGTGCTGGTCTCCGGCGTCACCGTGGTCGTCGCCATGGCCGGCCTCTTCCTCACCGGCATCGCCGACTTCCAGGCGATGTCCTTCGCCACCATCCTCGTGGTCATCACCGCCGTGCTCGGCTCGCTCACCGTGCTGCCCGCGCTGCTCTCCATGCTCGGCGACCGGGTCGACAAGGGCCGCCTCCCGCTGCTGCACCGGCTGCGCGGCACCGAGGCCGGCACCGGCGGCCGGGTCTGGAACGCCCTGCTCACCCCGGTGCTGAACCGGCCGCTCGCCGCCACCGTCCTCGCCGGCGGCCTGCTGCTCGGACTCGCCGCCCCGCTGCTCACCATGCACACCGCCAACCTGACCTTCCAGCAGCAGCTGCCCAAGGGCAACGCCCTGGTCGCCACCTCGCAGCGGATCGAGAAGGCCTTCCCCGGCAGCCCCGCCCCCGCCCTGGTCGTGGTCAAGGCCCGGGCGATCGACTCCCCCGAGATGAAGCAGGCCCTCGCCGACCTGAAGACCCGGGCGCTGGCCACCGGGAGGATGCGCGAGCCGATCCAGGTGACGGTGCACAGCGCGCAGAACGTCGCCCTGGTCGACATCCCGCTCGCCGGCAGCGGCAACGACACCGTCAGCACCGAGGCGCTCGAGGCGCTGCGCGGCGACGTCGTGGCGAACACGGTGCTCAAAGTGCCCGGCACCGAGGCCCCGGTCACGGGCAGCACGGCGGGCTCGCACGACTTCAACGAGCAGATGTCCCACTCGATGCTCCCGGTCTTCGGCTTCGTCGTCGCCTTCGCCTTCCTGCTGATGCTCTGCTCGTTCCGCTCGCTCGGCATCGCGCTGACCGCGGTGGTGCTCAACCTGCTGTCGGTCGGCGCCGCGTACGGCGTGCTCGCGCTGGTCTTCCAGCACGGCGTCGGTGCCTCGCTCTTCGGCACCGCCGGGGTCGGCGCGGTGGAGTCCTGGGTGCCGCTCTTCCTCTTCGTGATCCTCTTCGGCCTGAGCATGGACTACCACGTCTTCGTGGTCTCCCGGATCAAGGAGGCGCACGACCGGGGTCTGGCCACCCGCGCCGCCGTCTCCTACGGCATCCGCTCCACCGCCGGCGTGGTGACCAGCGCCGCGGTGATCATGGTGGGAGTGTTCGGGGTCTTCGGCACGCTGTCCATGCAGTCCATGAAGCAGATGGGCGTGGGCCTGGCCGTCGCCGTGCTGATCGACGCCACGGTGATCCGCGCGGTGCTGCTGCCCGCCGTGATGAGCCTGCTCGGCGAGCGCAACTGGTACCTGCCGTCGTGGCTGAGCTGGCTGCCGAACCTCTCGCACGGCGAGTCCTTCCCGCCCGTCACCCCGGCCGCACCCGCCCCCGGCGGCCTGCACCTGCCGGACGGGCAGCCCACCGGCGGCACCCGGGTCTGACCGGGACCCGACACATCGCCCACGGCCGGGCCCCGCAGCACGCGGGGCCCGGCCGCCGTGCGCCAGGATGGTCCGGACCGCACCGAGGAGCCCTCCGTGACCGCCTTCGACGAAGCCCGCGCCCGCGACCTGCTGGCCGACGCCTGCCGCGCCGCCGGCCTGCCCGCCCCGGACGGCGCCCGGCTGCTCTCCCTCGGCGAGAACGCCGTCCTCGACCTGGGCGCCCCCGCCGTCGTCGCCAAGATCGGCCGCAGCCCGCTGCTCCTCCCCCGCGCCGGCCGCGAACTGGCCGTCGCCGACTGGCTGGACACCAACGGCGTCCCGGTCGTCCGGCCCTGGCTGACCACCCCGGTGACGGCCGACGGACACCCGGTCACCTTCTGGCACCGGCTGCCCGAACCCGTCCGCCCGGCCCGGCCCGCCGACCTCGCCCCGCTGCTGCGCGCCCTGCACGCGCTGCCCGCCCCCGACCTGCGGCTCGGCCCCCGCGACCTGCTCGGCCCGGTCGAGCGGTGGCTCGCCGCCGCGGCCGGCCACATCGACCCGGAGGACGCCGCCTTCCTGCGCGCCCGGAAGGAGAGCTTCGTCACGGCGGCCGCCGCGCTCACCCCCCACCTCACCCCCGGTGCGGTGCACGGCGACGCCCTGCCCCGGAACGTCCGCATCGGCCCGGACGGCCCCGTCCTGCTCGACCTGGAGAACGTCAGCAGCGACCTGCGCGAGCACGACCTGGTCGTCCTGGCGCTCAGTCACGACCGGTACGGCGTACCGGAGGAGGACTACCTCGCCTTCGCCGGGGCCTACGGCTGGGACGTCCGGGACTGGGACGGCTTCGCGGTGCTGCGCGGCGCCAGGGAGACGGCGAGCGCCGCCTGGGTCGCCCAGCAGGTCCCGGGGAACGCAGCCGCGGCGGTCGAGTTCCGGCGCCGGGTGGACTCCTTGCGCGACGGACTGACCTCCGTACGCTGGTATCCGTTCTGAGACCCGAAAACCGGGTCCGTTCGTACCCGACGACGGAACCGGCGATCCGCGCCTGACGTCGTCCCCGGCACACGCCCCCACCCGGAGTGGCCGGTACGACGTCAGGAGTCGTCACCATGCGGATGCCCAGCCCCCGATCCCGTCGCACCCTCGGCCTCGGCCTCGCCGCGCTGCTCGCCCCCACCGTGATCGCCGCCTGCGGTTCCGCCGGCCACGCCCGCACCGCGAGCGCCGACGGCGCGCGCACCACCGCAGCGGCCGTCACCCCGCGCGACACCGCCGCCACCGGCGGATCACCGTCCCCCGCGAGCCCCACCCCGAGCATCCCGGCGCAGCGCAGCGCGCCGCCCTCGACGAGCGGCTCCGCCACCCCGTCGACACCGGCCACGACGCCGTCGGCCGGCACCGCCACCCCGGCCGCGCCCAGCACCTCCGCGACGCCGTCCACGCACACCCCGACCGGCGGGCCGACCACCGGGCCGACCCGGACCCACCAGGTGATCCGGTCCACCGCGACCGGCGGCCGAACCGTCGCCCTCACCTTCGACGACGGCCCGGGCCCGGCCACCCGCCCGATCCTCGACCTGCTGGCGCAGTACCACGCCAAGGCCACCTTCTGCATGGTCGGCAACGAGGTCGACCGGGACCCGGCCGCCGTCCGCCGGGTCCTCGCCGAGGGCCACCGGCTCTGCGACCACACCGTCGACCACCCGCAGCCGCTGCACGGGCGCAGCCACGACCAGCAGGTGCACGAGATCGCCGACGCCAAGCAGACCATCCTGCGGGCCGGCGGGCCGGGCACCGAGGTCCCGTGGTTCCGCGCCCCGGGTGGCGACTTCACCGCCGAGAACGAGCAGATCGCGGCCGACCACGGCATGGCCTCGCTCGGCTGGTCCGTCGACCCGCGCGACTGGGCACGGCCCGGCGTGCCCGCGATCGTCGCCAACGTCCAGCAGCACCTGCGCCCCGGCGGCGTGGTGCTGATGCACGACGGCGGCGGCGACCGCAGCCAGACCGTCGAGGCCCTGCGCCAGCTCCTCCCCTGGCTGGTCGCGCAGGGCTACACCTTCGACTTCCCCGCCGGCGGCTGACCGGCCCCGCCGCGGGCCGCCGGCTCAGCCGGCGGACGTCACCGCGGGTGCGAAGGGCACCACGGGCCAGGCGGGCTCGATCCTGGCCTGCGGGTCCGAGGTGCGGCGCAGGTACTGCTGGAAGGACGCGGCCTGCTCGGCCGCGGCCCGCACCTGAAGGGCGTGCAGGTTGGCGAGCGGAACGCCGCCGACCGCGGGGAAGACCTCGCCGAGCCGGCGGGCCACCCGGGCCGCAGCCACCGCGTCCGCACCCGCCTGATGGGCGCCGTCCAGCACCACCCCGTAGTGCTCGCACAGCGCCTGCAGATTGCGCTTGCCGCGGCGGTAGCGGTCGGCGTGCTTGTCGAGCACCAGCGGGTCGATGACCGGGGCGGGTGTGCCGCCGAGCCGCGCGGACAGCGGGCTGACGCCGTGTCGGCGGCACTCGCGGTCGAGCAGCGACAGGTCGTAGCGCGCGTTCATGATGACCAGCGGGGTGCCCGAGCCGAGCGCCTCCGCGATGGCCCGGGTGATCTCCTCGACGGCCTCGGCCGAGGCCACCCCCCGCTCGCGGGCCTGCGCCGTGCCGATGCCGTGGATCGCGGTGGCCTGGGCGGGGATGGGTATGCCCGGGTCGACCAGCCAGTGCCGCTCCCGCGGGACCGTGCCGTCCGGCTCCAGCCGGACGAGGGCCGCGGTGACGATCCGGTCGTTCTCGATGTCGGTGCCGGTGGTCTCCAGGTCGAAGGCCAGCAGGCCGGCGGAGAGCCAGCTCATCGCGGGCCCCCGGCCGTGCGGTGGCCGGTCCGGGCGGGTGCGGTCGGTGTCCCCCTCCGGGTCGTCATCCGGCACTCCTTCCGTCGTTCCTGCCGTGACGGGGACCATCATCGCCCGCACCAGTGACAGCCCCGCCGGGCGGGTCGCCGGGCGGGGCTGTCGGAGTGGCTGTCGCGGTGGCTGTCGGCAGGGTGCCGGCGGTGGGCGGACGGTGGGCCGGACGCCCGGTCAGGCGGTGCCGAGGAGGCCGCTGCCGAGCCAGCCGTCCTCGTCCGGCACACCGGGCAGGACGAAGAAGTAGCCGCCGCCGGTGGGCGCCAGGAAGGCGGCCAGCGGCTCGCCGTTCAGCCGCTGCTGGACGGCCTCGAACTGCCGGGTGACGTCCTGCTGGTAGCAGCAGAACGCCAGCCCCATGTCGAGGTCTCCGCCCGCGTCGACGCCGCGGTCGTAGTTGTAGCCGCGGCGCAGGATCCGCGAGTCGGCGGCGGCGGCGGTCCGCGGGTTGGCCAGCCGGATGTGCGCGTCGAGGGCGATCACGGCGCCGTCCGGGTCCTGGCCGTAGCCCGGGGCGTCCTGCTCGGCGGTGCCGCCGAGGGGCGCGCCGCTGTCGCGGTGCCGGCCGATGATCCGCTCCTGGTCGGCGACCGGCAGGGTGTCCCACGGCTCCACCCGCATCCGGATGATCCGCAGCACCTGGTAGCTGCCGCCGACCGCCCAGGCGGGCTCGTCCCCGTCGGCGGCGACCCAGACCAGACGGTCCATCACCCGGTCCGAGGTGGCGTCCGGATTGGAGATGCCGTCCTTGAAGCCCTGCAGGTTGCGCTGGGCGCCGTCCGGGCGGGCCGGGTTCTGGAAGCCGTCGATCCGCCAGCGGGGGCGCAGCGCCCCGCGGGTGTGCCGGGTGAGGTCGCGCAGGGCGTGCAGCACGGTGTCCCGGTTGTCGGCGCAGATCTGCAGCGACAGGTCGCCGTGCAGCTCGGGGCCGAGGTCGTCGCCGGGGAAGGCGGGCATCGGGGCGAGCCGCCGCGGGCGGGCGGCGGCCAGGCCGTACCGGTCGTCGAAGAGCGAGGCGCCGACGGCGACGGTCACGGTGAGTCCGTCGGCGGGGATCTCGGTGCCGAGCAGGCAGGTGTCCGACGGCGGGTCGCCGGCACCGGTCGCCGACGCGGTGCCGCCGGCCGTGAGGAAGCGGCTGCGCTCGGTCAGGGTGCGCAGCAGCTGTTCCAGCCCCGGCCGGTCGGGGGCGGTGACGTCGGCGGCCAGGAAGACCGCGAACCGCTGCGGCGGCGTGGTGACGCCCGCCTGGTGCGGGCCGTGGAAGGGGACGGCTGCCCGGCGGACGGCGGGGGCGGACGCCGCGGCGGACGCGGCGGCGGGGGCGAGGACCGGTCCCGCGGCGACGGCGGCGCCGGCGGCGAGGGTGGCCTTGACGAAACTGCGGCGGGCGGGGGCGGCAGCGGTCTGCTCGGTCATCGGGGGCTCCCGGTGTCGAACGGAGGTGGGGGGCGGAGCGCGACGTTCGGCCGTCGCGGCCGCTTCGCACACGCCCCAACCGTGCGGCGCCGTGCGATGCGCCGCACCTGGACCGCACCCCTCACATGCCGCCAAGTCCCGCCCGCCCGAACGCACTTGCCGCACCACCGGGCTTCCGCGCCCGACCGCCCCCGGGGTGACACCCCATCCGCCGACCGGCCGCACCGGACGAACCCGGGGGCGGGTGGCGGGCAGGGGCCCTCAGGACACCGCGCGGGAGTCCGCCCAGCTGCCCTCGAACTCCTCGCGGTAGACCTCCAGCAGCCCGGGTTCGGTGCCGCCCGGCTCCTGGCCGGCGCCGCCCCGCAGGACGAGGGCGGGCGACTCGATGCCGCGGGCCCGGCGGAGGTAGGGCTGGATGACGCCGACGTCCCCGGAGCGGCGCCGGCCGCCGGTCTGGCCGGTGACCCGGGGGCCCTCGACGAGGTAGGCGGTGAAGCGGGGCATCTCGTCGAAGACCCGGATCTCGAAGCCGCCCGGGTCCCGCAGCCGGGCCCGGACCCGCCGCACGTGCATGATGTTCATCTCGATCGAGCGCCCGAGTTCGCCGCGGCCGAGCCCGAGTTCGCGTTCCCGCCGGCGGACGGCGCTGCTGGCCGGGTTGAGGAAGAGCAGCCGGACCCGGCAGCCGTCGGTGGCGAGCCGCACCAGGCGCTTGCCGGTGTAGTTCTGGCAGAGCATGCCGAGGCCGATGCCGACCGCGTCCAGGCGGCGGGCGCCGTCCAGCAGGTCCTCGACGGGGAGCTCGCGCTGGAGGCGGACCCGGTCGGCGTGGACGGCGACGACGTCGGCGTAGCGGCCGGCGACGAGTTCCTCGACGACGTCGGCGGGGACGCCGCCGGCGCCGCCGTCGAGCAGGCTGAGCAGCCGGGCGGCGGCACGCTCGGTCTGGTCGAGGACGGTCTGCGAGAGGCTGCGGTTGCGGGAGACGACGTGCCGGGCGACCTCGAGTTCGTCGAGGGCGAGTTCGACCTCGCGGCGGTCGAGGACGTACGGCTCGAAGCACGGCCAGTGCTGGACCATGAGTTCGCGCAGCTGGGGCAGGGTGAGGAAGACCAGCGGGTCGTCGTCGGCGGGGTTGAGGAGGTAGCCCTTGCGGCGGCTGACCTCGCGGACGGCGCCGGAGCGCAGGACCCACTCCTCGCCGGCCGGTCCGGCGGCGGCGGTGACCCAGTCCTCGCCGTGGGCGGGGGCGTAGATGGGCCGCAGTGCCTCGTCGACGAGGGCGCGCAGGCGCTGTTCGACGAGGTTGAGCCAGACGTAGGCGCGGCCGGTGAGGCGGACGCGGTGGTAGGCGTGCTCCCATTCGAGGGCGGTCCAGCCGAGCGGGGTGCCGTCGGCGGGGACGGGGCCGGCGGAGCGGCCGGGAGGGCTGGAGCGCATGACGACGGTCGGTGCCTCGCTGCGGCCCGGCTGCGGCCCGTCGAGGCCGTCGCCCCGGCCGTCGGCGGGGAACCCCATGCGCTACCTCACCTCTCGCCGCCGCTCCCGCGGAGCGGCGGACCGTCCACTGACAGCGTCTCCACCATGGCGGCCTGGGCAGAGCCTGTCTCCGCATGGGCCGGCGAGCGCGCGCCGCCGGACGATCAAGGGTACTGCCCGCTCCGGGCGGGACGCAGCCTGTTGACGGCACAACAATTCGACGGGAGGGCGGGCGACGGGCCCGAGCGCCGGGTTTTCGCGCCACGGACACCCGTTCGGGCGAACAACAGGTGAATGGGTTCGGTCGGCGGGCGGGGGTTGGGGAGTATGCGACATGTGCCGTGCGTGTGCCGTGCGTCACGCCGAGGGCGGTCCGCACATGCCGGGGCCCGCTCCCGGGCAGATCCGAGGGAGCGCCAGTTCCCCCACGGAGCAAGGAAGTTGAGGTCCCTCATGCAGGTCTGGCCAGGGCAGCCCTACCCGCTCGGCGCCACGTACGACGGGGCCGGCACCAACTTCGCGGTGTTCTCGGAGAGCGCCGACCGGATCGAGCTGTGCCTGCTGGAGGAGGACGGCTCGGAGACGGCGATCGAGCTGCGGGAGACGGACGCCTTCGTACGGCACGCCTACCTGCCCGGGGTCCAGCCGGGCCGGCGGTACGGCTTCCGGGTCCACGGGCCGCACAACCCGGGGCTCGGGCAGCGGCACAACAGCGCCAAGCTGCTGCTGGACCCGTACGCGAAGGCGATGAGCGGGGACATCGACTGGGACGAGTCGGTGTACGGCTACCACTTCGGCGCGCCGGAGCGCCGCAACGACCTGGACTCGGCACCGCACACCATGCACTCCGTGGTGATCAACCCGTACTTCGACTGGGGCACCGACCGGCCGCCGCGGACGGACTACCACCGCACGGTGCTGTACGAGGCCCATGTGAAGGGCCTGACCAGGCTGCACCCGGAGATCCCGGAGGAGATCCGCGGCACCTACGCGGCGCTGGCGCACCCGGCGCTGATCGAGCACCTGGCGAAGCTGGGCGTCACCGCGATCGAGCTGATGCCGGTGCACCAGTTCGTCCGGGACCACCGGCTGCGCGACCTGGGGCTGTCGAACTACTGGGGCTACAACACCATCGGCTACTTCGCGCCGCACGCCTCCTACTCCTCGACGGGGGACCGCGGGCAGCAGGTGCAGGAGTTCAAGTCGATGGTGAAGGCGCTGCACGCGGCGGGCATCGAGGTGATCCTCGACGTGGTGTACAACCACACCGCGGAGGGCAACCACCTCGGTCCGACGCTCTCCTTCCGCGGGCTGGACAACGCCTCGTACTACCGGCTGGCGAAGGACCGCCGGTTCTACGAGGACACCACCGGCACCGGCAACAGCCTGCTGATGCGCAGTCCGCACGTCCTGCAGATGATCATGGATTCGCTGCGCTACTGGGTCACCGAGATGCACGTGGACGGCTTCCGCTTCGACCTCGCGGCCACCCTGGCCCGGCAGTTCCACGAGGTGGACCGGCTGTCCTCGTTCTTCGACCTCGTCCAGCAGGACCCGATCGTCTCCCAGGCCAAGCTGATCGCCGAGCCGTGGGACCTGGGCGAGGGCGGCTACCAGGTCGGCAACTTCCCGCCGCTGTGGACGGAGTGGAACGGCATGTACCGGGACACCGTCCGCGACCTGTGGCGCGGGGAGAACGCCGCGCTGGCCGAGTTCGGCTCCCGGCTGACCGGCTCCTCCGACCTCTACCAGGACGACGGCCGGCGGCCGATCGCCTCCATCAACTTCGTCACCTGCCACGACGGCTTCACCCTGCGCGACCTGGTCTCCTACAACGAGAAGCACAACGAGGCCAACCACGAGGGCAACCGGGACGGCGAGTCGCACAACCGCTCGTGGAACTGCGGCGCCGAGGGCGAGACCGAGGACGTGGCGGTGCTGGAGCTCAGAGCCCGCCAGCAGCGCAACTTCATCGCCACCCTGATGCTCTCCCAGGGCGTGCCGATGCTCGCGCACGGCGACGAGTTCGGCCGCACCCAGCACGGCAACAACAACGCCTACTGCCAGGACAACGAGCTGACCTGGGTGGAGTGGCCCAAGGGCGGCGCCCGGGCGCACCTGCTGGAGTTCACCCAGGGCATGATCTGGCTGCGCCGGGACCACCCGGTCTTCCGCCGCCGCCGCTTCTTCCACGGCCGGCCGGTCTCCGGCACCCACGACGACCTCACCGACATCGCCTGGTTCACCCTCGGCGGCGAGGAGATGACCGACCAGGACTGGAAGACCAGCCACGCGAAGTCGCTGACGGTCTTCCTCAACGGCAACGCCATCTCCGAGCCGGACCGGCGCGGCGGCAAGATCGTCGACGACTCCTTCCTGCTGCTGTTCAACGCGCACTCCGCGGCACTGGAGTTCACCGTGCCCGCCGGGCACGGCGAGGCCTGGCAGATCGTCGTCGACACCACGCTGCCGGTCCTGCCCGCCCGCGGCACCGGCACCCGGGTCAAGGCCGGCGACTCGCTCTGGCTCACCGACCGCTCGCTGATGGTGCTGCAGCGACCCGCGTGACGGACGGGGCGCGGGCGGCCGTCCGGGTGGGCCATTCGTGCCACCCGGGCCATAGCCACGGCCGGGCCCGGGTAGGGATCACCCCATGACGTCCGCCGCCGCACAACCACCGACGGCCAGTTACCGGCTCCAGCTCCAGCCGGGCTTCACCCTGCGCGACGCCGCCCGCGCGGTGCCGTACCTGGCCGCACTCGGCGTCTCCCACCTGCACCTCTCCCCGCTGCTGGAGGCTGCCCCGGGTTCCACCCACGGCTACGACACGGTCGACCACGGCCGGATCAGCGAGCAGCTCGGCGGCGAGGCGGCGCTGCGGGCGCTCGCGGACGAGGCCCACCGGCACGACCTGCGGCTGATCGCCGACGTGGTGCCCAACCACATGGCGCTGCCCGTCCCCGAGCAGCTCAACCAGCCGCTCTGGCAGGTGCTCAGGGACGGCCCGGACTCGCCCTTCGCGACCTGGTTCGACATCGACTGGACGGCGCAGCCCGGCCCGGTCGACGCGCCCGCCCGCGGCCGGCTGCTGCTGCCGCTGCTCGGCGACCGGCTCGGCGGCGTCCTGGACCAGCTGGTGGTCGACGGCGAGGTGCTGCGCTACCACGACCACGCGTTCCCGCTGCGCCCCGGCACCGCGCACCTGCCGCTGCCGGGGCTGCTGGAACGGCAGTGGTACCGGCTGGCCTGGTGGCGGCTGGCCAGCAGCGAGCTGAACTACCGCCGGTTCTTCGCGATCAACGACCTGATCGCGGTCCGGGTCGAGGTGCCGGAGGTGTTCCGGGCCACCCACGAGGTGCTGCTGCGGCTGCACGGCGAGGGCGTGCTGGACGGCTTCCGGGTGGACCACCCGGACGGGCTGGCCGACCCGCGGGGCTACCTGCGCCGGCTCGCCGAGGCCACCGGCGGCGCGTACACGGTGGTGGAGAAGATCCTCGCCGGCGCCGAGCGGCTGCCCGGGGACTGGCCGTGCGCCGGCACCACCGGCTACGACGCGCTGCGCCGGATCGACGGGGTGCTCACCGACCACGCCGGCGCGGAGCGGCTGGTCACCGCCTACCAGCGGGACGTCGCGGACCGGACGACCGCGGCCGAGGCGGCGCTGCGCGGCCGCGCGGAGCTGACCGGGCCGCACGGCGAGCTGGCCGCCGAGGTCGACCGGCTGCTGCGGCTGGTCCGCCGGATCGGCACCGCCGACCAGGCCCTCGCCGACCACCCGCTGCCGGCGCTGCGGGACGCGCTGTGCGGCCTGCTGACCGACCACCCGGTGTACCGGCCCTACGTGGTGCCGGGCGAGGAGCCGCCCGAGGAGGCGGTCGCACACCTGGCCGGCGGCGCCGAGGGCACCCCGGACCGGCTGCTGCGGGACCTGGCGCTCGGCCGGCTCGGCCGCAGCCCGGAGAAGGACGAGTTCTGCCGGCGGTTCGCCCAGACCACCTCGGCGGTGGCCGCCAAGGGCGTGGAGGACACCGCCTTCTACCGGTGGAACGCACTGGTCTCGCTGAACGAGGTGGGCGGCGAGCCGGGCCGGCCGGGCCTCGGCCCGGCGGCCTTCCACCGCTGGTGCGCCGACCAGGAGCGGGACTGGCCGGACGGGATGACGGCGCTGTCCACCCACGACACCAAGCGCAGCGCGGACGCCCGGGCCCGCCTCGCCGTGCTCGCCGAGCTGCCGGACGCCTGGGCCGCGGAGTGCGCGGCGTGGACGGCCGCCGCCGGGCCCTGCCCGGACCGCAGCACCGCCTGGCTGCTCTGGCAGACCCTGGTCGCGGCCTGGCCGATCGGTGAGGAGCGGCTCGTCCAGGTGGTGCTGAAGTCGGCCCGGGAGGCGAAGCTGCGCACCTCCTGGACGTCACCCGACGAGGCCTTCGAGCGGGCGCTGACGGCGTACGCCCGCGGTGCGCTCGCCAACGCCGGGCTGTGCCCGCGGATCGCCGGCTTCGTGCAGCTGCTCGCCCCGTACGCGCGGTGCAACACGCTGGCGGCGGCGCTGCTGCACCTGACGGTGCCGGGTGTGCCGGACCTGTACCAGGGCAGCGAGGAGCCGCTGTACACGCTGGTCGACCCGGACAACCGGGCGCCGGTCGACCTGGGGGCGCTGGCGGTGCGGCTGACCGACTCGGCCGCCGACCGCGGCGGGGACCTCGCCCGGGAGAAGCTCCACCTCACCACCACGGCGCTGCACCTGCGGCGGCGCGGGCCGCTCGGCGCCTACCGTCCGCTGGAGGCTTCCGGCCGGGCGGCGGCCCACCTGCTCGCCTTCTTCCGCGGCCCGAAGGTGGTCGCCGCGGTGACCCGGCTGCCGTACGGGCTGCAGCGGGCCGGCGGCTGGGGGGACACCGTACTGGAGCTGCCCGAGGGCCACTGGACGGACGAACTGACCGGGCGGCAGTACGAGGGCGGGCCGTTGCCCGCCTCCTGGCTGCTGGAGCGCCACCCGGTCGCACTGCTCACGGAGGGCCGTTGACCACGTACCGCGTATGGGCACCCGAGGCGGACATGGTGGAGGTGGAGGTCGACGGCCGGCCGCACCCGATGGCCCGGGAGGGCGACGGGAGCAGCGGCTGGTGGCGGGGCGAGGCGCCGGACGGCGACTACGGCTTCCGGCTGGACGGCGGCCGGGCGCTGCCCGACCCGCGCTCGCCGCGGCAGCCGGACGGCCCGGACGGGCTCAGCCGGGCCGTCGACCACGCCGCCTTCCGCTGGTCGGACACGCCGTGGCGGGGCCGGCCGCTGCCCGGCAGCGTGCTGTACGAGCTGCACGTGGGCACCTTCACCCCGGCCGGGACCTTCGAGGCGGCGGCCGAGCGGCTGGACCACCTGGTCGACCTGGGCGTGGACTTCGTCGAGCTGATGCCGGTCTGCCCGTTCCCCGGCCGGTACGGCTGGGGCTACGACGGGGTGTCTCCGTGGGCGGTGCACGAGCCGTACGGCGGCCCGGACGGGCTGAAGCGCTTCGTGGACGCCGCGCACCGCAAGGGCCTCGGCGTGGTGCTGGACGTGGTGCACAACCACCTCGGCCCGTCCGGCAACTACCTCCCGGTGTACGGGCCGTACTTCACCGACCGGCACCACACGCCGTGGGGTTCGGCGGTGAACCTGGACGCGCCGGGCTCCGACGAGGTGCGGGGCTACCTGATCGGCAGTGCGCTGGCCTGGCTGCGGGACTACCGGATCGACGGGCTGCGGCTGGATGCGGTGCACGCCCTCGCGGACGACCGGGCGCTGCACTTCCTGGAGGAACTCGCCGTCGAGGTCGAGAAGTTGGCGGAGGCGACCGGGCGGCCGCTGTTCCTGGTCGCCGAGTCCGACCTGAACGACCCGCGCACCACCGCGCCCCGGCAGGCCGGCGGTCTCGGGCTGACCGCGCAGTGGAACGACGATTTCCACCACGCCCTGCACACCCTGCTGACCGGCGAGTCCGGCGGCTACTACGCGGACTTCGCGGCCGACCCGTACGCGGCCTGCGCCAAGACGCTGACCCGGGGCTTCTTCCACGACGGCAGCCGGTCCTCCTTCCGCGGCCGCTCGCACGGCCGGCCGTTCCCCGCCGCGTACGGGCACCGGCTGCTCGGCTACGCGCAGACCCACGACCAGATCGGCAACCGGGCGGCCGGGGACCGGCTCTCGGCGACCCTCTCCCCCGGCCGGCTGGCGGCCGCGGCGGCGCTGGTGCTGACCTCGCCGTTCACCCCGATGCTGTTCATGGGCGAGGAGTGGGGGGCGAGCACCCCCTGGCAGTACTTCACCGACCACACCGACCCGGCCCTCGCGGAGGCCGTCCGGCAGGGCAGGCGGCGGGAGTTCGCCGCGCACGGCTGGCAGCCCGAGGACGTGCCCGACCCGCAGGCCCGCGCCACCGTGCTCGGCTCCACCCTCACCTGGGCCGAGCGGGCCAGGGAGCCGCACGCCGGGCTGCTCGACTGGCACCGGCGGCTGATCCGGCTGCGCCGCACCCACCCGGAGCTCACCGACCCGGACCTCGGCGCCGTCCGGGTCGACCACGACGCGGCCGGGCAGTGGCTGGTGGTGCACCGCGGCCCGTTCCGGGTGGTCGTCCACCTGGGCACCGAGGCCCCGCGGCGGATCGCCCTGGACCGGCCGTACGGGCAGACCCTCGCCCTGTACGGGGACTGCTGGCCGGAGTCGGACGGCTCGCTGCACCTGGCGGCGGAGTCGACCGCGGTCGTGCGGGTCGACTGACGCCCCGGGTCAGTCCGGCTTGCAGACGATGAAGCGCTTGTACGGGTGGCGGCCCGGGCGGTCGCCGATCTCCCGGCAGGCGGCCTGCAGGTCGTGCAGGTCGGCGACGGAGAGCTCCAGCGGGGGCTCGTCCGGCTGGTGGGTGGTGCGGATCGGGTAGTCGACGCCCGGCTCGGCGGTCATCTCGATGTGGCAGCCCAGCACGTGGGTGACCTCACGGCCGGCGGCGAACTCCACCAGGCGGTCGACGGTGCGGGTGAAGGCCGGCCAGTCGTCGACGTACAGCCGGCCCGGGTAGACGGTGTCGCCGGTGAGCAGGAAGCCGGTCCGCGGGTCGTGGTAGGTGACCGACGCCGGGTGGTGGCCCGGGGTGGCGAGGCACTCCAGCACCCGGCCGCCGAGGTCCAGCGCCCGGCTCTCCTCGCCGCGGAAGCCGAACCAGGCGAGCGCCTCCCCCGCCGGCACCAGCTCGGTGTCCGGCCGGTCCGCGAACTGGCCGTCGCCCGCGGTGTGGTCGCCGTGCCCGTGGCTGTGCAGGACCAGCAGCGGCAGCCCCGGGCTGCGCCGCTCGATCAGCTCGTCGACGGTGCGGCGCAGCGGCAGGTGCGCCGGGTCGGCGGTGGCGCCGGTGTCGATCAGCACCGCCCGCTCGGTGCCGAACAGCAGGAACAGGAACGGCGCCTCGTAGTGGACGGCCTTGTTCTGCCGCAGGACGTACGTCGCCGGGTCGACCTCGTGGACCTGGAGGTCGGGGTCGGTGTTGTGCTTCGCGGACGTCGATCCGTGGATCCAGTGGACGTCCAGCGGTGTGCGGTGCTGTGCGGTCATGGCATCCCCCTTCGTTCGCGAAGCTACCAGAGGGGGTGTCGCGGCTCAGCGGAGGAAGGCGGTGATCCGGGCGCGCAGGCCGGCCGCGTCCAGGCCGTAGGCGGCGAGGTGCTCGGGGATCGAGCCGTAGTGGCGGTGCTCCTCGCGCGGCACGCCGAGGCCGAGGACGCGGTGCGCGAGGTCGGCGAGCGCGTCGTGGGCGGCGCCCGCGGAGGTGCCGGCCAGGTAGGGCTCGACCAGGACGACGTCCGCGCGGTCGCCGAGGGCGGCGCGCAGCCCGGCGGCGTCGAAGGGCCGGACGGTGGCGGCGTAGAGCACGGTGACGTCCAGGCCCTCGGTGGCCTCCAGCACGGCGTCCAGCATCGGGCCGACGGCGACCACCGTGCCGCGGCGGCCGGTGCGGACGGGCAGCAGCCGGCCGGGCTCGACGGGCTGCGCGGCCTCGTTGCGGTGGGCGGAGAGCCGCAGGTAAACGAGGCTGTCGCCGTCCGCGGCGGCGTGCCGCAGCAGGGTCTCGGCCTCGTCGGGGTGACCGGGCACGTGGACCGTCCAGCCGGGCAGGGTGTCCAGCAGCGCGACGTCCCCGGGTGCCATGTGGGTGCGGCCGCCGGCCGGCCAGTCGTACGAGCCGGCCGCGCCGACCAGGACGGCGCCGACGCCCTGGTGGACGAGGTCGAGCTTGATCTGCTCCCAGGGCCGCTCGATCAGGAAGCTGGCGAAGGTGTGCGCGATCGGTCGCAGGCCCGTGAGGGCGAGGCCGGCGGTGACGCCGATCTGCAGCTGCTCGCGGATGCCGACGTTGAGCACCCGGTCGGGGTGGCGGTCGGCGGCCGGGCGGAGGGAGTCGGCGCCGATGTCGGCGAGGACGACCGCGAGCCGGGGGTCGTGGTCGAGCAGCTCGGTGGTGACGGCGGCGAAGCGCTCGCGCATGGTCTCCATGGCAGGGGCCTTTCTCGGTGGTGGGGAGCGGTCAGTTCTTGGGTTCGACGCGGGCGACGACGGCGTGCGGCCGGCCCGGGTGCGGGGCGGTGAACGCGGCGTGCAGGGCCTCGTGGTCGCGGCCGTCCACCGTCGCGGTCGACCAGCCCTCGGCGGCGAATCGGGCCGCGATGCCGCCGCGCCAGCCGTGGGTGGCCGAGGAGTTGTCGATCACCACGGTGTGCAGCCGGTCCAGGCCGGCCGCGCCGGCGAAGGCGACCGCCTCGTGGTTGCTGCCCTCGTCGAATTCGGCGTCGCCGACCAGCACCCAGACGGCGGGGTCGGTGAGGCCCTGGGCGCGCAGGCCGAGTGCGGTGCCGACGGCCAGCGGCAGGCCGTGGCCGAGCGAGCCGGAGGCGATCTCCGCGCCGGGCACCAGCAGCCGGTCCGGGTGGTGACCGAGCGGGGAGTCGTAGCCGCCGAAGCTCGGCAGCACGGCCTCGTCGAGGAAGCCCTTGGCGGCGAGGACGGCGTAGTAGGCCATCGGGCCGTGGCCCTTGGAGAGCAGGAAGCGGTCACGGTCCGGGGCGTCGGCGGTGGCCGGGGCGACCCGCAGGACACGGTCGTAGAGCACCCAGAGGGCGTCCAGGGTGGAGGTGGCGGCGGGGCCGTGCTTCTCGTCGCCGGTCATCAGGGCCATCAGGGCGGGCAGGTCGCCGAAGGTGCGCGGCCGCTGCCACGTGGTTGCGGTGGTCATGGCAGAAATCCTGCAAGTTGAAGTCGACTTCAGGTCAAGCGGCTATCCTCGGCCGCATGGGACCGACCCGGCACGACCTGTTGACCATCGGCCAACTCTCCGCCCGCAGCGGGCTGGCGGCCTCCGCGCTGCGCTACTACGAGCGGATGGGGCTGATCAGCGCCGATCGCACCACCGGCAACCAGCGCCGCTACGCCCGCGCCACACTGCGGCGGATCGCCTTCGTCCGGGCGGCGCAGCGGGTCGGTCTGTCCCTGGAGGAGGCGCGCACCGCGCTGGACCGGCTGCCGGAGGACCGTGCGCCGAGCACCGCCGAGTGGGGCGAGGTGGCCGGCACCTGGCACGAGCGGATCGACCGGCAGATCGAGGAACTCCAGCTGCTGAAACGGAAGTTGACCGGCTGCATCGGCTGCGGCTGCCTGTCCCTGTCGCGCTGTGCGCTGTACAACGCGGGCGACCGGGCGGGCGCGACCGGGCCGGGCGCCCGCTATCTGCTGACCGGCGACCCGGCGGACGGCCCGGCACCAGGGGCAGCCACGACGGAGCACTGACCGACCGGGAGGCCAACGGGCCCGGGCCGGATCGGGCGTTCGGGGGCCGGCGGCCGGCGCCGCCCGTCTATGCTGCCGGGGTGAGAGTCGAACGGCTGCCGGGAGCGCGGACATGACCGACCATCAGGACATATCGCTGGACTGGATGTCCGGTACCGGCGAACCGCACGAGCCGGTTGACCTGCGCCCGGAGATCCCGCACCCGGCCCGCATGTACGACTACTACCTGGGCGGCAAGGACAACTTCCCGGCCGACCGGGAGGCGGCGGAGAAGGTGCTGGCGCTGAGCCCGCTGGTGCGGATCAGCGCGCTGGCCAACCGGGCGTTCCTGCAGCGTTCGGTGCGCCACCTGGCCGAGGCCGGGGTGAAGCAGTTCCTGGACGTCGGCACCGGAATCCCGACCGCGGGCAACACCCACGAGACGGCGCAGCGGGTGCACCCGAACGCCCGGGTGGCGTACGTGGACAACGACCCGATCGTGCTGGTGCACAGCCGGGCGCTGCTGGCCGGCTCCAGCCGCGGCACGGTGACGGTCACCCAGGCCGACCTGCGCGACCCGGCGAAGATCCTGGCCGACCCACAGGTGCGCGAACTGCTGGACCTGGGGCGGCCGGTGGCGCTGCTGCTGTTCGCGGTGCTGCACTTCGTCGACGACGCCGACGACCCGTACGGCATCGTGCGGACGCTGGTCGACGCGCTGCCCTCGGGCAGCCACCTGGCGCTCTCGCACGGCACCGCCGACTTCGTCTCGGCGGCGGACGCGGCGAAGGGCCCGGCGATCTACCGCAACGCGACCGCACAGCTGAGCATGCGCACCCGGGAGCAGGTCCTGAGGTTCTTCGACGGGCTGGAGCTGCTGGAGCCGGGCCTGGTGACGGCCCCGCTGTGGCGCCCGGACACCGCGACGTCGGCGACCGACGCCGAGGTGGGCATCTGGGCGGGCGTGGGCCGCAAGCCCTGAGCCGTCCGGCCCTCCGCGTCCGCCGGCGCCCGAGCCCCGCTCGGGGTACTGGGCGCCGCGCGGCGATCACTCGACGGAGCCGGCCGTCACAGGAACGTGCGCAGTTCTGCGGCGAGGTGCCCGGGATGGGCGAGCGGGTCGGAAAATCGAGGTCGTCGGCGGCCTCGATGGGGCCGCAGACCTGGTCGGCCGGTGCGCAGTCGCCAGGCGTGCCTGCCTGACGACCCCGCCCGTCAGCGCGATTTCTAGGCGAAGACCACGAGCGCAAAGGCCAGCAGTACAAGGATCGCCACGACAAGCCATCCGCGCTTGCTCGGCCACTGGCCGCCTTGGCTGTGGCTGAGGATCCAGTTGGTGCTGTCGTCGCTGTGGTGGTGTCCGTGCTGGTGGCCCCCGAACCCGCTGTGGTGATGATCTCCGTGGTGACTGCCGTCGTGCCCGCCGTCGTCCATCTCGCACCCCCGAGTAGTAGCTGTGCGGCCAGCTTGGCACGCGTAGGCCACTCGAAACCTCAGAACACCCTCTGGCGCCCGTCCGGCCGCCTCCCTGTGCAGCGGGCCCAACCCGTTCGTTTCTGGTGGCGGCCTCGTCCGGGCCGGGTGAGGTCGCGTTCACGACCTCCCGGAGATCAGAGGAGAGGGCGTTAAGTCTGAGAGTCTTCAGAGGTTCCGGCCTGCCGCTGCTGGCGGGCTTGCCTGGCTGCCGTCCACGGGTCCTGCTGCTTCACCTTGATGCGGCGGAAGTAGCGCTGCATTGCGGTCGAGCCCCTGCGCCAGTCGCCCAACTCGGCGATCCGGTCCTCCGGCACGCCGGCCTCCTTGAGCTCGGCGGTACCGCCGACGCGCAGGCTGTGCGCGGTCACCCTGCGGGCGGTCTCGGCGTTGATCAGGGCGCTGTGGCCGGCCTCGGCCCGGTCGTGCTCGGCGAGCTGCGCGACCTGGGCGAACGCGGCCTTCGCCCTCCGCTTCACGATGCCGTTGACGGTCCCGCCGGACAGGCGTGAGAGCTCGGCCCACTCCTCCGCGGTGATCTCGCAGTCGTCCTTGAGCGTGCCGTCAGGGTGCTGCGGGCGGGTCTGCGGTGTGAGCCGGACGGCGAGCCGGCCGGCTTTGTCGAGCGCGCGGAAGAGCGCCTGGTCCCGCGGCTGGCGGATGCGGCGGCCGTACGCCAGCCACGCCCGCATCCGGCGCACCGGGCACAGGTGCGGGGCATCGTCGCGAGTCGACACCCAGCCCTCGAAAGCGGACCCGTCCGTGCGGGTGTTGCGATTCACCAGCCTTACGTCGATGCCGTCATGACGAACGACCAGGTGAGTGACGATCAGACGGTGGAGCTCGATCCGGCGGGTGAGCAGATGCCAGCCGAGGGTCAGAATCGCGGCGTCGCGAAGGTCGGCGGGCAAGCCCCTGCCGCAGGTCGCGAGCATCGCTTCGAGGTCCGCCTCGCGGACCTCGGGGGACTGCTTCTCGGTGCTGCTCTTCGCCCACCGGGTGCGGAACGCGGCGACCATCTCGCGGACCTCGACGGTGGCCGGCCGGGTCCTCCCGGGCGTGCAGCGCTCCTGCCAGGTGACCACGGCCGACATGTACTTGCTCACGGTGTTCGGGTCGTACCGGCCGCTATTGATCATCCAGCCGACGTACTCGATCAGGGTGGCCGTGGTGCACGGCAGAGCGACCCGCCTGCGCTCGGCACACCACTGCTCGAACAGCTTCACCTGATGTCGGATGTTCCGCTCGGTGTTCTTCGGCTGGGCGGTGTGGACCTGGCTCGCGATGTCATCGCTGATGAGGAAATCCCGGAAGGTGTACTCCACGGGCCGGCCGGCGGCTGGAAGCCGCTCCCCCGCTACCAGGTCGGTGTTTCGGTCGAAGCCGATGACATCCAGGTCGGCCGGCCGCGCGACCGCGGCCGGTGGCGTGCTGGAGGCGTCGACGGGGTGCTGATCCGGCTCGGTCACGCCGCACAGAGCCCTTCTCTAGAGAATCGATCCGGCAACGGCCTGGAGGAGCGTGCGTAGTTCGGCCGCGAGGTGTTCGGGATGCGCGCGAGGGTCGGTGAGATCGAGATCGACGCTGCCGGCAGAGCGGACGGTGCCGTCGGGCTGGTCGCGACCGTCACGTACCGACAGGTACCAGCGGGAGTCGCCGCGGGCGAACTCCGCGAGGCGCCCGTTCATGGTCAGGTTGATGCCGCATCCGCAGCCCTCCCCGTCATCGCCCTGTTCACCGGGTCCGTGCCGCTGATCGAGCTCGACGCCGAGGATCTCGGCGACTGCGGCGATCGTGTCGTGCGGCCCGGACGGGAGGGTGAGCGCGGATCGCAGCGCCGTCAGTTCATCGACCACGGCGTCGGCGTAGAAGGGCACCACGAACAGCACGTGGTCCGCGGCGGCCTCGATGAGGCCGCAGACGGGGGCGACCGGTGCGCAGTCGCCCCGGCTCTCGATCTCTGCAAGGACGGTGCACAGCCGCTGAAGGGCGATGCCGACCGCGTCGACCTGGGCGAACAGCGCGGCGGCGAGGACGGAAGCCTGCTGTGGGGTGTAGAGGGCCCACTCGTGATACAGGGCGTCCACCGTGGCCTGGGCCGCCTCCGCACCGGTGACGGCCAGCGAGATCGCGTCGTCCGGACCACGAGTCCGACCGCCCTCGTAGCAGCGGACCTCCCTGGCGAGGTCACCGAGAGCGGTCCGGGGTGTCCGCTCCTCGTAGCCCTGCCAGAGCTCGAACCAAGGGGTGTTGCTACTCATGTGCTCTCCTCCGGCCTGCGCGCGACGGCGGGCGAGGCTCTGGATCGTCTTCTGGAGGGCGGTGCCGGCCCGGGCCTCGGGCCGGGCGTCGACCACGGCTGGGCCGTGCAGCGGGCGTGGGACCGACCGGCGCCCGTGTCCGTGTCAGGTCGGAGACGGGGCGCCGGTCGGCGTGGCCCGCTAGCGGGCCGTGCACATGGAACGGAGCTGAGGACATCACCTCCTGCGTGAGTGGCGTCTGCGGCAGGGGGAGGACGCCGCATGCCTTGGGCGCGAGCCGGTGGTACCGCTCGGCTACTTGAGGGCGCCGGCCATCATGCCGCCGACGAACTGGCGCTGGAAGGCGAAGAAGACGGCCAGCGGGATCACCATGGAGACGAACGCGCCCGTGGACAGGACGTCGATGTTGGAGCCGAACTGACGGGTCTGTTCCTGGAGGGCGACGGTGAGCGGGGCGGAGTTGCTGTCGGCGAAGATGAGGGCCACCAGCATGTCGTTCCACACCCACAGGAACTGGAAGATGGCCAGGGATGCGATGGCCGGTCCGCCCAGGGGGAGGACCACGCGGGCGAAGAGGCGCAGCTCTCCGGCCCCGTCCAGCCGTGCGGCTTCCAGGAGTTCCCGCGGGATCTCGGCGAAGAAGTTGCGCAGCAGGAAGATCGCGAAGGGCAGTCCGAAGGCGGCGTGGAAGAGGACGACGCCGATGAGGCTGCCGAAGATGCCGAGGCTGGCGTAGAGGTCGGTGACGGGGATGAGGGCGACCTGGATGGGGACCACGAGCAGGCCGATGAGCAGGAGGAAGAGCCAGTCCCGGCCGGGGAATTCCAGCAGGGCGAAGGCGTAGCCGGCCAGTGCGCCGATGACGACGACGAGCAGGGTCGCGGGCACGGTGATCAGCACGGTGTTGAGCAGGGAGTGGGTGATCTCCGTGTTGCCCAGCAGGTGGCCGTAGTTGTCCAGGGTCAGCTGGGTGGGGCGGGTGAAGACGCTCCACCAGCCGGTTGCCTGGATGTCGGTCGGCCCGCGCAGCGAGGAGACGAGCAGGCCGAGGGTGGGGACCAGCCAGAACAGGGCGGCCGCCAGCAGGAACAGCCGAACGGCGCCACTGCTGAGACGGGCGGCCAGCCTGGCCGGCAGGGAGGTGGCGGGAGCGGTCACCGGTTGCGCTCCTTCCGGAACCGCCGGATGTTGAAGAACATCGCGGGCAGGACGAGAACCAGCAGCAGCACACCGAGCGCACTGCCGACGCCCTGGTCGTTGCCGCCGCCGAAGGACGAGAGGTACAGCTGGAGGGCGAGGACGTTGGCGTCCTGCTGGGTGGAACCGGGGGCGATGATGTACACCAGGTCGAAGACCTTGAGCACGTTGATGACCAGGGTGACCAGGACGACGAGCAGCACCGGTGCGAGCAGCGGGACGGTGATGCGTCGGAAGACCGTCCATTCGCTCGCCCCGTCGACTCGGGCCGCTTCCATGAGTTCGCGCGGGACCTGGGCCAGGCCTGCGGCGATCAGCACCATCGCGAAGCCGGTCCACATCCAGATGTACGAGCCGATGATCGACCAGGTGACCAGAGTGGGGCCGAGCCAGCTGATGCCGCGGTACTGGCCGGTGAAGTTCTCCGCCGGAAGGGCCAGCCGGACGGCGGCGCCGCCGGTGGTGAGGGCGAAGGTGCCGTCCGTGCCCGAGGTGGCGGTGGCGACGACGTGACCGTCGCGCACCGCCTGGACCCGGACTCCGGCCAGGGCCTTCTCGCCGGGGTCGATCCGCGCCGGTGTACCGCCGCCGCCGGGGAGGAAGTCCAGCCAGACCGTGCCGCAGACGTCTCCGGTCGGACAGCCGGCGGGTGTCGCCGCCGGTCGGGCGCCGGGCAGGGTGTTCGGGGCGATGCCGACCAGCGGCAGCGCGGCGGGGGTGCCGGAGGGGACTTCCGCGGCGGTGGTGAAGCCGCCTCCGTCAGCGGTGAGGCTGCCCCCGGTGCGTGGGTGGGCTCCCGGGTACGCGGAGGCCTTGAGGAAGGTGTCGTGCACGGTGACCGCCACGGCGTTGGCGGCGCCCTTGGCCGGATCCTGGTCGTAGACCAGCCGGAAGATGATGCCGGCGGCCAGCATGGAGATCACCATCGGCATGAAGACGACCAGCTTGAAGGCCGTGCCCCAGCGGATCCGCTCGGTCAGGACGGCGAAGATCAGGCCGAGGCCGGTGGCGGCGGTCGGGGCGACCACCACCCAGATCGCGTTGTTCTTGAGAGCGGTGAGGGTGTGGCCGTCGGTCAGGACGGTGCCGTAGTTGCCCAGTCCGACGAACCGGGTGAAGCCGTCGGCGGCGAAGAGGCTCCTGGCCAGCGACCACACGATCGGGTAGAGGACCAGTGCGCTGAGGAGCACCAGTGCGGGCAGCAGGAAGGCGGCTGCGATCCACCGGCGGGTGCTCATCGCCGAGCGGGGCCGCTCGCGGCCGGTGGGCGGGGACGGCGGTGCGGGTGGGGCTTGCGGGGCGACGTGTGTCGTCATGGCCGTCCTCAGCCCGCGTTCTTGTAGGCCTTGGCGGCGTCCGCCTCCAGCTTCTGCTGCGCACCGGCCACGTCGGAGGGGTTGGCCAGGAAGTCCTGGAGGTCCTTCCACTCGCCCTGGCCCTTGGTGCCGCCGAACGCACCCGGCGTCTGGTCGGACATGTCGAAGCGGAAGGAGTCACCGGACTGGATGAGCGACTTGGCGATGCCGCGCGTGATGTCGTCCGGGTAGGCGGAGAGGTCGAGCGACTTGTTCGGGGAGATGAAGCCGCCGAGCTGGGCCTCGATCTTGGCGGCCTCGGGGGAGGCGAGGTACTGCAGCAGGGCCTGCGCACCGGGGCCGTCCTTGAGGGCGACTGCGGCGTCGCCGCCGCTGACGACCGGCGGCTTCCCGGAGTCGACGGCGGGGAAGGGGAAGAACTTGGCGTCGGTGCCGACCTTGGCCTTGGTCTCCTGGGCGATGTTGGTGGCGACGAAGTCGCCTTCGTAGACCAGGCCGGCCTTCACCGGGTCGGCGAAGGCCTGGGCGACGGACCCCGGGTAGTCGGTCTGCAGGGCGCCGCCGGGGCCGCCGGCGATCAGGGCGGGCTTGCCGAACAGCTGGCCGAGGGTGGTCAGCGCCTTGGCGACGGACGGGTCGGTCCAGGGGATCTGGCGCTTCGTCAGCTTGTCGTAGTTCTCGGGGCCGGCCTGGCTGAGGTAGATGTTCTCGAACCAGTCGGTGAGGGTCCAGCCGTCGGCGCCGCCGATCGCGACCGGGCTGACACCGGAGTCCGACACCGCCTGGGCGACCTTGAGGAACTCCGCCCAGGTGGTGGGCAGGGCGCTGATCCCGGCCTGGTCGAAGACCTTGGTGTTGTACCAGACGGTGGACTTGTTGGACGCCTTGAAGTAGACGCCGTACTGCTTGCCGTCGTAGCTGCCGAGGCTCTTCCAGGTGGAGCTGTAGTTCTTGGTCAGTGCGGCGTCGACGGCGGGGTCGACCGGCTTCAGCCAGCCCGCCTTGGCGAACTGGGCGAGCACGCCGACCTGGGGCAGGAAGGCCACGTCCGGAGCGGCGCCGCCCTGGATCTTGGTACCGAGGAAGGTGGAGACGCTGTCCCCGGTCGGGACGAAGGTGGTGTGGGCTCCGGTGAGCTTGTCGAACTGCTCGATCACCTTGAGGAAGTTCTGCTGCTCGGGTCCGGTCCAGACGGCCGCCACCGAGAGGTTCTGGCCGTGCAGGTCCGGCAGGTGGAGGCTGCCGGTCGGGGAGGCCGCGGTCGAGCTGCTGGTGCTGCCGTTGCTGCACGCGGTGGAGAGCACCGCGAGGCTTGCGAGGGTGGTGATGGCGGCTGCCGTTCTGCGGTTCATGGTCTTCTCTTCTCTCGTTCGCGGGGGTCGCGGGGGGTCACGGGTGGGGCGGTGGGTGGGGCGGCGGGTGGGGTGGAGGCGAACCGCCCGGGGAGGGCGGTGGGTCGTCAGGCCGTGAGGTGGTCGGAGATCCACCAGGCGGCGGTGTTGCCCGGGAGGGTCCCGGCCGGGCAGGGCCCGCTGGCCAGCAGCGGGGTGTCCTGGATGGGGGCGGGGACGGCGTGGTCGCCGAAGTTGACGGCGCACACCAGCCCGTCGCCGCGGACGAAGGCCAGGACCTGCGGCGGCGACTCCAGCCACCGCAGCGGGCCCTCGCCGAGCTGGGGCAGGCTCCGGCGCAGGTGCAGGGCGTCCCGGTAGAGGTGCCAGAACGAACCGGTGTCGGCCAGCGCCCGCTCGGTGGTGTGCTCGGCGAACCAGTCGGGCTGCGGAAGCCACGGCTGCGCGGGCGCCTCGCCGGTGGTGAAGCCGAACGGTGAGGCGTGCCCGGACCACGGCAGCGGCACCCGGCAGCCGTCGCGGATCCGCAGCCTGCTGCCGGTCCGACGGAAGATCGGGTCGGTGAGCACCTCGTCCGGGAGGTCGACCACCTCGGGCAGTCCGAGCTCCTCGCCCTGGTAGACGTACGCCGCGCCGGGAAGGGCCAGCATCAGCAGGGCTGCCGCGCGGGCCCGGCTGCCTCCCGGGTGCGGCAGGTCGGTGTCGGCGTCCGGCGTGGGGGCCGCGTACCGGGTGACGGCCCGGATCTGGTCGTGGTTGTTGAGCACCCAGGTGATGGTCGAGCCGGTGCCGGCGATGTCGCGGAGCGCGTCGGTGATGACCCGTCGGAAGTGCTCGGACTGCCAGGGGGCCGTCAGCAGGTGGAAGAAGAAGGCCTGGTGGAGTTCGTCGGGTCGGACGTAGGCGGCCTGGTCGGCCGCGGTCGGCACCGAGACCTCGCCGACCAGCAGCCGGTCGAGGCCGTCCCGCGCGGTGTACTCCTCGCAGATGGCACGCCAGTCCCGCCAGATCCCGTGCACCTCGGGCTGGTTCCACGCCAGCGGGTTGACGGAGTCCCGGGTGCGCTCGTCGGCCTCCGGGTCGTCGGAGTCAGGGAGGGCCGGGTGCTTGAACAGCCCGGCGGCCACGTCGATGCGGAAGCCGTCGACCCCGCGGTCCAGCCAGAACCGCAGCACCTGGTCGAAGTAGTGGCTCACCTCCGGGTTGCGCCAGTTGAGGTCCGGCTGCTCGGGGGTGAACAGGTGCAGGTACCACTGGCCCGGGCTGCCGTCGGGCTCGACCACCCGGGACCAGGCCGGGCCGCCGAACATCGCGTGCCAGTTGTTGGGCGGCAGTTCGCCGTGTGCGCCCCGCCCGTCCGCGAAGTGGAACCGGGCCCGGGCCGCACCGTCCGGCCCCTCGGCCAGCGCCGCACGGAACCACGGGTGCTCGGAGGAGCAGTGGTTCGGCACGATGTCGACCAGGCACTTCAGGCCCAACCGGTGTGCGTCGCAGACGAGTTGGTCGAAGTCGGCGAGAGTGCCGTAGACCGGGTCGACGTCGCGGTAGTCGGCGACGTCGTAGCCGTGGTCGTGCTGCGGCGAGGGGTAGAACGGGTTGATCCAGATCCCGTCGACGCCGAGCCGCTTGAGGTAGGGAAGGCCGGCGCGGATACCGGCGAGATCGCCGATGCCGTCGCCGGTGCTGTCGAGAAAGCTTCGTACGTACACCTGGTAGACCACGGCGTCCCGCCACCACTGCTGTGCGGCACTGCTCGGTTGCGGCTCGTCCGCGGGTGCGTTCTCGACGGTTGCGCTGATCATCCGGACACCATCCTGGCCTTCATGTGTCCCGTTCACGGGAGTTGCTTCGGGGGAGCGCACGGGTGCACCGGTCGGAGGTCACTGTCGTGCTGTACCGGCTCACCTGCGCGCTCGGTGTGCGCCGGCCGGTCTCCGCTTCGGTCGGGTAGGACCGGCGGGGTGTAATGCATTCATGTTAGTTATCGGCTGCCCGACTGTGTCAACGGTGTAACCCGTGGTTTCTTGGCTGTTTCCCGATTCCAGCGCGCTGACCTGCAACGATGACATGCATAACATGTAAGTATCGAGGCAGTCGGCGCCCTCGGGCGTGAACAGTCGGAGGGCGACCCGTGGAGGGCATGGCTCGGCCCCACGGGGCGCACGGGGCCAACGCGGCTGCGCGGACGCCGGGGCAGGCGGTCCGGAGCGCGGGCGGGCGGGCGGCCCCGCGGGGTCAGGGGTTGCGGATGATCGCGTTCAGCTCGGTGGTGAGCCGGGCAGCCGTCTCCCCCGGAGAGCGGTTCTGTGACAGGGCGTCATGGACGATCTCGGACACGGCGAGCGTGACCTGGTCGTAGTCCGGACTCTTCGGCCGCGGCCTCGCGGACAGCAGGCTCTGCCGGAGCACCGGAAGGTACGGGAAGCGCCGGACCAGCTCCGGATCGCTGTACAGCTCGGCCCAGACGGGCGGCAGCGAGCCCTTCAGCAGCACCTGCCGCTGGTTGTCCAACCCGGTCAGGTACTGGATCAGCCGCTGCGCCGACCGGGCGTGCCTGGAGTACGTGCTGACCGCGAGATCGGACCCGCCGAGCGTGCTGGAGCCCGGTCCGTCGGGCCCGGGCAGCGGGACCACCCCGAACCTGCCCGCGACCGCCGAACCCTGGGCCTGGGCCGAGTCGTAGACGTACGGCCAGTTGCGCAGGAAGAGGTACCGGCCGTCCTGGAAGGCCCGTCGCGACTCCTCCTCCTTGAAGGAGAGCGCCTCCTTCGGGATCCAGCCGTCCCGCACGCCGCCGACCAGGAAGTCGAGTCCGCGCCGCGCCGCCGCGCTGTCCGCGGCGACCCCGCTGCCCTCGCCGGTCAGGATCTGACCGCCGGCGGACTGCACGGCCTCCGCGTAGTTGACGGTCAGTCCCTCGTACGGCAGGAACTGGCCCGCATAGCCCTGCAGGCCGTGCCTGGGTGCCACCGTCTTCGCCTCGTCGGCCAGTTCGGCCCACGTCCGCGGGGGAGCAAGGTGCTCCTGGTCGAGGACGTCCTTGCGGTAGTAGAGCATCCCGGCGTTCGTGGTGTAGGGCACGGCGTAGAGCCTGCCCTGGTAGGTGGCGGTGTCGATGACCGGCGGGAGGAACTTGTCGAGCGGGAAGTCGTTCCGGTCGAGCTGCCTGACCCAGCCGGCGGCGGCGAACTCGGCCGTCCACGCGACGTCCATGTTGAGGACGTCGTAACGGTCGCTCCTCGCCTGCAAGTTGCTGATCATCTGGGCGCGGACGTCGTCGGCGGCCTCCGGCAGCTCGATCAGCGTCGCCTTCTCGGCGGGGTGGGTCGCGTTCCACGCCGCCAGGCGACCGCCGAGGTAGCCGGTCAGATCACGGCCGGTGGCCAGGGTCACCGGGCCGGTGCCGTCGGAGCCCGGGCCGTCGGTGGCGGAGACGGCCGGCAGGCTGCATCCCGAGAGGAGCAGGGCGCCGGCCAGCAGCAGGACCCGTAGCCGCGCCAACGTCATCTTGCCTCCCAGCGCACTGCTCTCGCCCGCGCCCACGAACGAGTGCTGTTATGTATACCTGGCAGGCCTGGGGGAAACTAGTGACTGGCTGGTAGCTGGGATTGTTCGGCCCCGACCGGCAGCCGGACACATGACGAGTATCTATGCTGGGAGGAGGCGGGGCGACTGTGCGCCTACCGCTGCTTGCACTGGTCGCGAAGGAGCCGGCGCACGGCTACGAGCTGAAGCAGGCCCTTGAGCAGACCTTCGGCGCGGCGTATCCTCAGGCGAACATCGGCCAGATTTACGTGACTCTGGGACGACTTGAGCAGAATGGGCTGATTCACGGCGAGGACGTCAGCGACTCCAAGCGCCCCAAAAGGGTGTACGAGATCACCGACGCGGGCCGTAAGGTCCTCGCCGACTGGTTCGCAGAACCGACCGAGGGGCCCAAGGTCCGCGACGAGTTCTTCACGAAGCTCGTGCTCGCGCCGGCGACCGGCGTGACGGACCGGATCACGCTGATCAACCAGCAGCGCCGCCACTACCTCAACACGATGCGCGGGCTGTCCAAGCTCGCCGCGTCCGAGGACCGGGACAACCGCATCGCGCACCTGATGATCGAGGGAGCCATGCTGCACCTGCAGGCCGACCTCGACTGGCTGGAGCGCTGTCAGGAGGAACTCGAGTGAGACGTCCGGGCCCCTCCCCCGCCGCCGCACCACCCGCGGAGGCCATGCTCTGGGTCAAGGACCTCGTCAAGGTCCACCGCACCGCCGCGGCCGCCACCCACGCCGTCCGCCACGTCGACCTCCGGGTGGACCGCGGCGAGTTCGTCGCGGTGATGGGCCCCTCCGGCGCGGGCAAGTCCACCCTGCTGCACCTGCTCGGCGGCCTCGACCGGCCCGACAGCGGTGAGATCTGGCTCGACGGGCGACGCGTCGACCACCTCGGCGAGGCCGGCTGGGCCGTACTGCGCCGGCGCTCGGTCGGCTTCGTGTTCCAGTTCTCCAACCTGGTCTCCAACATGACCGTGGCCGACAACGTCGAGCTGCCCGCGCTGCTGGCCGGTGTCCCCGCCCGCCAGGCCCGCACCCGCCGCGAGGAACTGCTCGCCGACCTCGGCCTCGCCGACAAGGCCCGGGCCGCCTCCACCGCCCTCTCCGGCGGTGAGCAGCAGCGCGTCGCCCTTGCCAGGGCGCTGGTCAACCATCCCGGTCTGCTGCTCGCCGACGAACCCACCGGCAACCTGGACAGCCGCAACACCCGCGACGTGCTGCGCCTGCTCACCCGCTTCCACGGCCGCGGCTGCACGATCGTGCTGGTCACCCACGACGCCCGCGTCGCCAGCACCGCGGACCGCGTGATCAGCATCTTCGACGGTGAGATAGCCGACGACGCGCCGGTGGAGCTGCCGCCCCGCCCGCCGCGGACGGTCGCCGACGTGGTCAGGCTGGGGGACTGAGAACCGATGCGGGCCGTCATTCGCTGGATCGTCGCCGATCTCCGCACCCACCGGGGTCAGGCAGCGCTGGTCACCGTGGTCACCGCGGTCGTCGTCATGTCGCTCGTGCTGGCGAGCGCGCTGCTCCAGGACACGGCCAACCCGTGGCAGCGGATCTTCAAGCAGTCCAACGGCGCACACGTGTGGCTGCACGTCCGTCCCGGGGCCGACACGAGCGCCGTGACCCGCCTGGACGGCGTCGCCGCGGTCGCCGGCCCGTACCGGGCGGCCCCGGTCACCCTGGTGCGCAGCACCGGAAAGGTCTCCCTGGAACTGCGCGGGGTCGGCCCCGAGCCGTCGGGGGTGGCGCAGCCCGTGCTGCGCTCCGGCCACTGGCTCGACCCGGCGGAGCCGGACGGCATCGTGCTGGAGAGCTCCCTCGCGCGCTCGGTGTGGACGGGCAACGGCGACCACGTCACCATCCGCAGCCTCGACGGCGTCTCCCACAGCGTCCGGGTGGTGGGCATCGCCGACAGCGCCGACCAGGGCGGGTTCCCCAACTGGACGCCCGGCCTCGGCTGGGCGCTGCCCGGCACCCTCGACGCGATCGAACCGAACGCCAACCACACCGAGGACGTCCTGGGGCTGCGCCTCGACGACCCGCTCGCCACCGACTTCACCGCCCAGCAGGCCGTCACCGCGCTCGGCGGCGACCAGGTCACCCAGGTCTCCACCTGGAACCAGGTACGGGCCTCCATGGACCAGGACAACCGGCTGCTCGGGCTCCTGCTCGGCACCTTCGGCCTGGCCGCCCTGCTGGCCGCGGCGCTCGCCGTGGCCGGCGCCGCCGGCAGCCGGGTGCTCGGCCAGGTCCAGGACATCGCCGTCCTCAAGGCGGTCGGCTTCACCCCGGGCCAGATCATCCGGATGTTCCTCTACGAGCACACCGCGCTCGCGCTGGTCGGCATCGCCCTCGGTGCCGGCGCCGCCAGGCTGCTCGGCCCGCTGCTCCCCGGCCGGATCGGCGAGTCCATGGCCGTGTGGCAGACCCTGCCCGGGCACACCGGCGTCCTGGCCCTGACCGGCGCCGGCGCGGTGCTCAGCATCGCGCTGGCCACCGTCCTGCCGGCCTGGCAGGCAGGACGGGTGCCGCCGACGCCGGCCCTCCGGACGGACCTGACCGGCACCCGGATGTCCCGCCTGGCCCGCCTCGCCCTGCTGCTGCACCTGCCGCCGGCCCTCGTCCTGGGAGCCCGGGACGCCTTCCACCGTCCGCTCCGCGCCACCCTCACCGTGGGGCGGCTGGCCATCCCGATCCTCCTGATCACCGTCGCGCTGGGGAACTGGGCCACGCTCGACGGCTTCCAGCAACGCCCGGAGCGGGTCGGCCTGGCCGGTGTCCTGACCGCGCGGCCGAACGCCATCGGCGACGTCGTGGCCCGCAGCCTGCTGGAACGGACCTCCGGCGTCGCCGCCGCCTACCCCGGCGTCGAGGTCGAGGCCCTCGTCCCCGGCCAGACCCGCACCGTCACCGTGCGCGGCCTCGGCACCTCGGAGCGGCCCTACCCGTACCCCGTCACCGAGGGCCGGGGCATCCGCGAACGCGACGAGGCCGTCGCAGGGCAGGGCCTGCTCGACCTGATGCACGTCCACGTCGGGTCCTGGGTGCGGGTGACCGCCGGCGGCACCCCGCACATCCTCCACATCGTCGGCCGGACCATCCAGCCCGATCACAACGGGGAGATCCTCTCCGTCGGCCTCGACGCGCTGGGCGGGCCCGGCGGCCCTCCCCTCCCCCAGTACTACAGCGTGGTCCCGCGCCCGGGCACCAGCCCGACCGCCCTCCGGGCCGAGCTGCTCGACACGGCGGCCGGACGGCTCGACGTGCGGCCGGTGGACAATCCCGCCGACCGGCTCGGCGTCCTCCGGCCGGTGACCGTCGGACTCGTCGCCGTCCTCGCCCTGATCGGCCTGTCCGAGCTCCTGACCGCGACCAGCGGCGGACTGCGCGACCACACCCGTGACCTCGGCGTCCTGCGGGCGATCGGCCTGACCCCGCGCCAGGTCACCGCAGTGATCGTCACCAGCACCGCGCTGCTCGCGCTGACCGCGACGGTCGCCGGAACGGCGCTGGGCGTGCTGCTGTCGGACTGGCTGATCAACCTCCAGGGCCGTACCAGCGGCGTCGGCGCCGGCATCGCGCAGAGCCCCTCCCCGGCGATGCTGTTCCTGCTCGCGGCCTCGGCCGTCACCGTCGCCGCGGTCGTCTCCGCAATCCCGGCGGCCCGTGCGACGTCCCGGACCCCGGTGTCCTACCTGTAATCCCTCTCGAGGCCCAGGGCCTCACATTCGTCTCCCGTGACGGTGTCCGCCCCCTCGCCTTCGAAGCCGGCGTAGCACTCGACTTCACTCCGGTGGTCGGCCCCGGCCACGATGGTGAATATCTTGAGCACCTTTTCACCGTTCATCCGGACCCGCAGGCCTTCGAAAGGCGCAAAAGGCAGAGTGCACACCTTGCTCCACTGCCGGTCGCTTGCAAAGGTGATGACGCTGACCCGGACCGGAAAAGCCGCCCGCACCGCGCGTTCATCAGAGAGCCCACATTCCACGAAGCCGAGCGATGCGCACTTCTTCGCGGTGAACTCGCCCCCGTCATCGTCGACCACCACGCATGTCACGGCACCGTCGGGATCGTCGACCAGCACTGTGACGACGTTCAGCACCTCGTAGGCACCAACGCGAACACCCATGCCGGGGAACGGGGCGAAGGGCAGGTCCAGGTCCCGCACCCACGTCCTTCCTTCCGCCTCGATAACGAGACGCACCCCGAAGGGGTCGGCCTGATCCTGGCTTCGCATCTTCTCTCCCCGCCCTCACCGATTGTCGGTCGTCGCCCCAAGACCACCTGCCTACCGGTCTTCGGCCGCACAGATGCTAACAGCCCGGAAGAGGAGCACTGCGTCTCACAGCCGAATCTCAGGAAGCCGGATTCCGCGGCAAAATGGAATGCGCCTGTCGACGAAACTCAGGTACAGGTGACACTCATTCGCCAGGGCCGGTCAGGCCATGCCGTGGGCCCGCTGGGCGCGCCGCGATGCGGAGTCGATCAGTACGGCGGCGAGGAGCACCCCGGCCGTGATCACGAACTGGAGCGACCCCTGGACGCCGACGAGCGCCACTCCGGAGGCGATCGACTGGATGACGAGGATGCCGACCAGCGCCGACCAGGTCGTGCCGCGTGCACCGAAGAGGCTGGCGCCGCCGAGCACGGCTGCGGCGAGGGCGCTCAGCAGCAGGGTGGGTGAGCTGGAGGGCTGGATGGTCGCCGCCGTCGGCGAGGCCAGCAGCAGCCCTCCGACGGCAGCCGTCGCGCCCGAGATCGTGAAGACGGTGATCCGGACCACCGCCACGTTGATGCCGGTGCGGCGGGCGGCCTCGGGTGCGCTGCCGAGCGCGAAGACCTTCCGGCCGTACGGCATGCGGCGCAGCAGGTAGTCCATGACGGCGACGGCCGCCAGGAAGATCAGCAGGGCCAGCGGCAGCCCCTGGAACGCGTCGAGCACGGCGGCGGCGGTGAACGCGACCGCCGCGAGCGCACCGGTGCGCAGCGCGATGACTCCGACGGGTGCGGCCGGCATTCCGGCGGCCCTGCGGCGGCGGCGGTCCCGGTAGGAGGTGAGGAGGAACGCCGCTGTGCCGAGGGCCGCCAGGCCGTACGTCGCGGCCGGTTCGCCGAGGTAGCTGGTGGTGAGCGAGGCGACCAGGCCGGTGTCGCTGAAGTCGAGGGTGCCGCTGGCTCCCAGCAGGTAGAGCATCAGGCCGTACCAGCCGAGCAGCCCGGCCAGGGTGACGGCGTAGGCCGGCACCCCCGACTTGGCATGGAGGAACCCCTGCAGGGCTCCGATGGCGGCGCCGCAGAGGACGGCGAGGAGGACGGCGACGCCCTCCGGGATGCCGGAGCGCACGTTCAGGACGGCGAAGACGACGGTCGACAGTCCTGCCACCGAGCCCACCGACAGGTCGATCTCCCCGAGTGCCAGCACGAAGACGAGGCCCAGCGCGATCATCCCGGCGCCTGCCATGTCCACGCTGATGTGGGACAGGTTGCGGGGCGAGAGGAAGTTGCCGTTGAAGGCCTGGAACGCGAGCCAGAGCGGGAGCAGGCCGAGGATGATCCAGGCCCGGCCGATCTCTCCGCGCTGCATCATGACCTTGAGCCACTGCCCGCTGCGCCGCAGTGCCCGTGCGCGCCCCGGTCCGGCCGTCCGGCCCGCTGCGTCGTGGGTGCCCCGGACGGGGCCTGCCTCGGGTGTTTCCAAGCGGCTCACAGACCCGCCTCCTCCCACTCCGCCGCCTCCGCCGCACGCATCGTGACGGCGTTCTCCGTGGTGCCGATGACGGAGGAGACGATCTGTTCCTGGGACGTCATGTTGACGTCGTAGAAGCCGTTGTTGCGGCCGTGGCGCAGGACGGCCACCCAGTCCGCGACGGCCTTGACGTCGCTGAGGTTGTGGCTGACGAGCAGCACGCCGAGACCTCGGTCGCGGAGCTGCTCGATCAGGTCGAGGAACTGCCCGGTCTGCCTGATTCCCAGGGCCGCCGTGGGTTCGTCGAGGAGTACGAGGTCCGGTTCGCCGAGCAGGGCGCGGCAGATCGCGAGGCTCTGCCGCTGTCCCGCCGAGAGCGTGGACACGGGAACGCGCAGGTCGGGGATGTGAACGGAGAGGATGTCCATCAGCTCGTGGGTGCGGCGCTCCATCTCCAGCTCGTCCAGTCCCAGGCCGCGGCGGAGCTCGCGGCCGAGGAAGATGTTCGCGACCGCGTCGAGGGCGTCGCACAGGGCGAGGTCCTGGTACACCGTCGCGATGCCCAGTGCCTGCGCCTCGTGGGGGCGGGTGAGCCGGACCTCCCGGCCCTGCCACTCGACGACGCCCCCGTCGGCGGGCTCCACGCCCGCAATCAGTTTGACGAGCGTGGACTTCCCCGCACCGTTGTCGCCCATCAAGGCGACCACCTCGCCCGCGTTGACCTCCAGCTGTACGTCGGTGAGTGCCTGGACCGCGCCGTACCGTTTGGAGACCGCGTGCAGCGACAACAGGGGCGGGTCTGCGGTACGTGCCATCTGCTTTCTCCTTCACCGCCGGATCGTCCGGGGCATCGCGCGATGCGAGGGCTGCGGGGCCGTCCTCACTCGAGCCCGGCGTTCCGGCACGCGGCTGCGAGTTCGGCGGTGCATATCTGGTGGACGGTGTACATCCCGTCCGCGACGACGGTGAGCTTGATGTTCTCGGCGGTCACGGCGACGGGGGTGAGCAGTTTGGCGGGGACGCCCTTGGTCGTGAAGCTGTCGACCGTGGTCTTCGCGATCCCGTCGAGGTTCCCGCCCCGGCCGAGCGCCACGGCCATCTGCGCTGCCGTGTCGGCCTCCGCCTCGTAGGGCTTGTAGACGGTCATGTACTGTTCGCCCGTCACGAGGCGTCGTAGGGCGGGAAGTTCGGCGTCCTCGCCGACCACCGGGGGCAGCGGGTCGACGTGGGCGGCCTTGAGGGCGGCGACGGCCCCGGCCGCGATCACGTCGTCGGCGGCGTAGACACCGTCGATCGTTTCCGGGCCGGCGCTCGCGATGGCGGCGGACGTCGCCGCGTACGCGTCCTGCTTGTTGGGGGCCGGGATCGTGAACGCGCGCGCCGTGTTGAGCCGGACCCCGCCGCTCTTGAGGATGGGCATGGCCACGCTGGTCGACAGGGGGAACGAGGCCGGGGAATTCTTGAACGGGCTGGCGAGCCAGAGGACCTGGCCGCCCTGCGCCTTCGCCCCCATGGCCCTGAGCAGCGCCTGGGCCTGGAGCCGCCCGATGGCGTACGTGTCGAAGGAGACGAAGCCGGAGATCGGGCCGCCGGCGAGCCGGTCGTAGGCGATCACCGGAACTCCTGCGTCCCGGGCCTGCTGCACCGATCGCCGCATCGCCCCTGCGTCGACGGCATCGAAGATGAGGACCCTGACCCCGCTGATCAGCATGGTGTCCAACTGATGGCGCTGGGCGGAGGCGTCGCCCTGGGCGTTGGCGTACTTCACCGTGCAGGCCCCGCAGAGCTCCTTGATCCTCTTCTCGATGAGCGGCTTGTCGAAGTTCTGGTAGCGGGTGGCGTTGTTGTCGGGCATCAGCACGCCGACACTGAAGCCGTCCGATCCCGCGGCGCCCGCCGACAGGTCGGCCGAACCGCCGGTCTGCGCGCAGGCGGCGAACACCAGGGCCGCGGAGACCGCCACGGCCAGGGCGGCGGAGCGGTGCTGTCGGATCCTCACGGCGTCGACTCCCCGTCCCGGTCCGCACGGCCGGAGCCCTGGGCGCCGGGTGCCCCGCGTGCCGGCAGGGCGATTTCACTCCACACCTGTTTGCCGCCGCCGACCGGCACCGAGCCCCAGGCGGTGGACATCGCCTCCACGAGCATGATCCCGCGACCACCCGTCGACTCCCAGTCCACGATGCGCGGCTTGACCGGTGCCCGCGGCAGCGAGTCGGTCACGGCGATGCGCAGCCGGTCTCCGGCCAGCGTCAGGTCCAGGTGGACATCGCCCTGCGTGTGCACGACGGCATTCGTGACCAGCTCGGAGACGACGAGCAGGACCACGTCGGCCTCCTCCGTCACCCCCCAGGAGCGCACCGTGCGTGCGGTGAAACGGCGTGCGTGCATCACGGCATCGGGAAGGCGCCATGCCCGCCAGCTCGCCCGGACCGGCCGCAGCCCCATCCCGTCGTAGCGCAGGAGCAGCAGAGCCACGTCGTCGTGCCGGTCGGCGCCGCTGATCAGTTCGTCGGCCACCCGTCCGACGTCCGAGAAGTCGGCGGCACCGAGCACGTCACGGACCCGCCGCGCCCCGCCGTCCTCGGCCTGCTCCGCGGACACCACCAGGCCGTCCGTCACGAGAGCCAGCACCGCACCGGGCGAGATGTCGACCACCGTGATGGGGAAGTCCGCATCCTCGACGACACCCAGCGGCGGACCGCCCGCCACGTCCACCTCCTCGGTGGTGCCGTCGGGAAGGCGCAACAGGGGCGCCGGATGGCCCGCCCGGACGAACCAGGCGATCCCCTCCTCCATGTTCACGGAGACGTAGCAGCAGGTCGCGAAGAGATCCGTCTTCATGCCGACGAGAAGGCGGTTGGCCCGGGCGAGGACGACGTCGGGCGGATGGCCCTCCGCCGAGTAGGCCCTGACCGCGGTGCTCACCTGGCCCATGATCGTCGCGGCCTCGGCACTGTGCCCCTGCACGTCCCCGATGACGAGCGCGAGTTGGTTGTTGGAGATGATCACGTCGTACCAGTCGCCGCCCATCTCAAGGCCCGCCGTGCCGGGCAGGTAGCGGGCCACGGCCACGGCGCCGGGCAGCGACGGCAGCTCACGGGGCAACAGGCTGGTCTGGAGCACGCGAACGAGTTCACGCTCGGTGTCGATCGCCTGGGCACGGGCCAGGGCCTCCGCCGCGCGTCCCGCGGTCACCGCGAGCCAGGACCGCTCCTGGGCGGTGACCCGGCGCGGAGCGTCCCAGCCGGCGAGGCAGGCTCCGACCACCCGGCCCTCGGCGGACAACGGCAGCACGGCGAGGCCACCCGGGCCGACACCCGCCAGGCCGGGTTCGAGGGCGCCGCCCGCGGGCCACACGGTCGTCCGGCCCTCGCCCAGCACGGCGGCCAGAGCGGGGGAGGCCGACAGGGAGAGTTCGAGCCACTCGGTGCGCCCGTCCGGCCGCCAGGTCCTCGGCCACGTCCCGGGTGTCGGCGGGTCCAGCGCGGTGACCGCCAGCCGGTCGCCGCGGAGGACGGCGAACGCCAGCCGGTCGGCGTTCAGCCGGGTGCCGAGGCTGTCCACCACGATGCGCCCGACGTCCTGCACCGTCGTCGCCACGGCCAGGGCGGCGGTGAGTTCCTCCACCCGGGCGACCTCGGCAGGGGTGGCACCCTGCGGCATCACGTCGGCGACCACGCCCAGGACGAGCCCCGGTCTGCCCCTGTCGTCGAGCCGTACCCGGCACCGCAGGTGCAGCCAGCGCGGCTCACCGGAGGACCGGCGGGCACGGAAGACCAGATCCCGCACCTCGGAGGTCGCTCCGCTGCGCCCCACGATGGACATGAAGGTGGGGAGGTCGTCCAGCAGCGTGTGGGCGATCAGGCTCTCCACGTGCCCGTCGAAGGTGCCCGGGTCGACGTCGAAGAGTTCGAGCATCGTCGCGTCCGTGTGGATGCGGCCGGTGCCGCGGTCGAGGGTGAAGGTACCGATGCGGTCCCAGGGCAGCCGGTGGCCCCGGACTGCGCCGCGTCCCGTCCGCTCGCCGCCGTCCACGTCCATGTACGTGGACACGAGGTCGGCGTACAGCTCCAGGAGGGTCCGCCGGTCGAGGACCGGCCCCGCCGGGTCGTCCCACACGACGACCAGGCACCCCGGCGCGGCGCCGCCTGCCGCCGGCGGGACGGTCGTCAGGGGCATCACGCCCATCGAGGCGCCGATGCCCGCCTCGCCGTAGGACACGACCTGCGCGGTGTCCAGCCAGAGCGGCCGGTTCGAACGGACCGCGTCGGCAAGGGGAGAGCGACCGCTCAGCGCGCAGACGGCAGGGAGGCCGTACCTGCCGGTGGCCGCACCGGCGGCTTCGGTGAGTCTCAGCTCGTGAGCGTCCGGATCCACCAGGTAGGCGGCGGCCTGGTCCGCGCCGGCCACCGCACGGAAGCGCTCTACTCCGCTTCGCAGCGGTCCGAGGTCCATGAGGTTCTCGACCCAGCCGTTCGACGAGCCGCCGTCGCGACTCGCGCTCAGGGCGCCGTCGCTCACATTCCTGCCCATCGACACACCCCACCGCTCGTGGTACATGCCGGGCGCCCAGGCAGGTTGACGCCCACTGTGCGGTCGCACCTTCGGCGACGAGCCTCCTTCCCGCTCTCGCCGGTGCCGGTTCCGCGTCGTGCGCTTCCGGTGTCCGGAAGGATGCGACATCCTCTCCCCGGAACGGGAGAAGACTTATACCAGCATGCCACCGGGATGTCGTGCGGGCCTCTCCGACTCTCCCGCTCCGCTGCCCAGTTCGGGCAGCCCCCGCCCCGGTGGCGGCACCGGGGCGGGAGCCCGCGTGCTTCAGGTGTCACATGAGTCTCCGTCGTCGACTCGCTGGTCCGCCCGGCGGGTCGTGGTGGTGTCAGGGGGTGGCGGCCAGCGCGGCGGTGATGTCGTTCTGGGCCTTCTTGAGGGCGTTGGCCGGGGTGCTGGTGCCGGTGAGGGCGGCGTTGACGTCGGTGTAGATGGCCTTGCTGACGTTGGCGTAGTCGGCGGTCCAGGTGGGGCGGGTGACCATGCGGTTCATGAAGGCGACCTGGAAGACGGGGTTGGCGTTCTGGACGTCGAGGTCGTCGAGGACGCCGCTGCGGGCGGGCAGCAGGCCGCCCTTGACGGCGAGGATCTTCTGGGCTTCGAGGCCGGTCATCCACCGGACGAAGGCGAGATCGGCGTCGATGTTCCTGCTGTGCGGGTTGACGTAGAGGCCCCAGCCGCCGACGGTGGTGCGGCCGCGGCCGATCTGGCCCTCGAAGGCCGGGAGGTTGACGACACCGACCTTGCCGCTGATCTTCGAGGCGGGGTTCTCCCGGGCATCGTTGTAGCCGTAGGCCCAGTTGCGCAGGAAGGCGCTCTGGCCGCTGTTGAACAGGGCCTGGGACTCGTCCTCCTTGAAGGTGGTGATCGCCTTGGGGGCGATGCCGTCGTCGATCAGGCCCTTCATGTAGGTGAGGGCTTTCAGGTTCTCGGGGCTGTCGATCTGGGCGGTACCGCCGTGGTAGTCGACGCTTCTGCCGCCGCTGTCGGCGGAGAACTCGGTCCAGCCGCAGGTGAGGCCCTCGTAGCCGGCCCACTGGGCGGAGAAGCCGTACTTGACGAGACCGGCGTCCTGGAGCTGCTTCGCCTCCTGCCGGAGCTGCTCCCAGGTGGTCGGGGCGGGCAGGCGGGCCTTGTCGAGGAGGTCCTTGCGGTAGAAGAGGAAGCCGTTGTCGGTGAAGAGCGGGGCGGCCATGATCTTGCCGTCGTACTGGAGGCCGTCGAGCAGCGTCCGGTCGAAGGACTGCCAGTAGGCGCCGTCGAGGTGCTCGCTCAGCGGAAGGGCGAGTCCTTCCCTGCCGAACTGGGCCGGCCAGACGACATCGCCGTTGTAGACGTCGATCTCGTCGGAACCCCGCAGGATGCTGCCGGTGATGGCCGCGCGATTCCGGTCGGTGTCGGAGGGGACGTCCTTGACGGTGACGTGGATGGCGGGGTGGACCTTCTCGAAAGCCTTGACGAGGGTCTTGCGGAGGTCGACGTCGTTGCGGCCGAACGTGCTCGAGTACCAGGTGATGGTTCCGCTCGGCTCGCTGCCCGGGCTCGTGCTGTGCGGGGCGGCGCAGGCGCTGCCGGTCACGGCGAGCACCACGGTGGCGGCCATGGCGGTGAAGCGGGTTCTGGTGGTGCGCACGGGGACTCCAGGTGCGAAGGCGCGCCCGGTGCGGGCGGCAGGGGGGCGGCGTGACCGTGGAACGGGAATCCGGTGGCCACGCCTCGGGGAACGGGGGTGGGGGGTGGGGGTTCACCACTGCCGGCCGGCGGCGCAGTCCCCGCGTGCCGGGCGGCGCCCTCCGCGGCTCTGGGGTGCGGCCGTGTACGGGCATGCCCGCCGGCCGCGTGGGCGCCTGACCGGCTGGCTGAGAGGCTGGCACTATTAATTTCACGTGTCAAGAAATAAGATGGAAATCGCAGCGACGCACCCGACTGCTCGGCCTCGCGCGGTAGTGTCTCGGCGATGGGTGCGGCGCGTACGGAGGTCCTCGACCTCCCCACCGGCCTGCTACCAGGCCCTCGACCGGGGCGTCGGGACCTGCCGCGCGGAGCCGATTCGCGGCGTTATCGAAATGTCCCCGACATTTTCTGGCATCAAGCAATTATCGGCAGCATGGCGCGGAGGCCCGTCGGGGTGCGGCAGCGTTCGAAGAAACGGGCAAACTGGGGCCCGTGGCGCCGATCGGTGGCCGAAGCAGTCCAGTGGAGGCAAGCCAACCGTGACCGTCCAGACGCCCGCCGGCCGCGCGGTGCCCCGGTTGCTCGCGCCCGCCCGTTCGGCCGTCGATCCGATCGGGCAGCGCACCCGGGCGGATGTGTTCGCCGCGATCCTCACCGCAGGGCCGCTGTCGCGTGTGGAGGTCGCCCAGCGGCTGGAGCTGTCGCAGTCGACCGTGACCAAGGTCGTGAACCCGCTGATGGAGGCGGGCTACCTGGTCGAGTCCACCGCCGAGCCCGCGGGTGCGGTCGGGCGGCCGCGCCGGATGCTGCGGGTGCGCAAGGAACTGCGGCTGGCCGCCGGAGTGAAGATCGGCCCGTCGAAGGTGACCGCGGTCCTCACCGACCTGGGGGCGCAGGAGCTCGCCCGCCGGGAGCAGCCACTGGCCGACCACCGCGTCGAGACGGCGGTGGCGGCGACGGTGGAGGCCGTGCGGCACCTGGTGGCGTCGGTGCCGGGGGCCTCGGATCGGATGCTGGGTGTGGGCGTGGGCCTGAACGGCCACGTGGACCCCACGAGCGGTGTGTGCCACTACTCGGCGCTGATGGACTGGCACGACGTGGACGTGGCCGGTCCGCTGGCCGAGGCGTGCGGGATGCCGGTGGCGGTCAGCAACGACGTGAACACCCTGGTGGTGGCCGAGCAGTGGTTCGGGCACGGCCGCAACACCGACTCGTTCGCGGTCGTGACGGTGGGCGCGGGCGTGGGCTGCGGCCTGCTGCTGGGCGGGCGCCCCTACCTGGGGCGCAGTGGCCTGGCGGGCGAGTTCGGCCATGTCCCCCTCGACCCGGCGGGGCCGGTGTGCAGCTGCGGGAACGTCGGCTGCCTGGAGGCGCTCGCGTCCTATGACGCGGTGCTGCGGCGGCTCCGGGAGGCGGGGCTGACGGACTGCGAGGACATCGACCAGGCGGTGGCGCTTGCGCGCTCGGGCCGCGGGCCGGACGCGAAGGCGGCGCTGGCGGCGTTCGCGGCGGCCGGCGAGGCGCTGGGGCGGGGGCTGGCGGGGCTGTGCAACCTGCTGAACCTGGAGAAGATCGTCCTGGCGGGCGAGGGGGCGACGGCGCAGGATCTGTTCGGTCCGGCGCTGGTGGCAGCGCTCCGCGAGCACGCGTTCTCCACGGCGGCGGCCGACTGCGAGCTGGTGGTCGACGCGGTCACCGACGACCTGTGGGCGCGGGGCGCGGCCTGCCTGGTGATCCGGGACGCGGTCGGAGCCTGAGCACGGAGCGGCGACCCGCGGCCCCGCTTCCCGAGCGGTAGCGACTCAGGTCGCGTCCGGGGCTTCCCAGAGACCCGCGAAGAGCTGGTCCAGCCGGTCGTCGCCGACCGGCGGTTCGGGGAGCGGGTGGGCGGCGCGGGTGCGGAAGCCGTCCAGCAGCAGGGCGAGATGGCGCCGCCACAGGCCCGGCCGGAGGCCGTCCGCGGCGGGCACCGCGCGGCAGAGCGGGCCGAGCAGGAACAGCAGGTCCATCGGGACGACGTCGCGCCGCATCGTGCCCTGCTCCTGGGCCCGGGCGACCAGGGTGCCGACGGTCTCCGCGTTGCGGTGGCTCATCTCTGCGAGCACCGGGACGGTCGGAATCGCCATCGTCACCAGGTCGTTGATGCCCCGGCTGGTGGCGACGAGTTCGAAGATCCGCGTGAAGTAGCCCTCGACGGCCGTCCAGGCGTCGTCGACCGCCAGGGCCTCCTCGCCCGCCTCCGCGAGGACGGCGGCAGCCGCCCGAAAGACCTCGCCGATCAGGTCCTCGCGGGTCGGGAAGTGCCGGTAGAGGGTGGCGTTGCCGACCCCGGCCCGCCGGGCGATGACGTCGAGCGGGGCGTCGAGGCCGAGTTCGGCGAAGACGTCGGCGGCGGCCGCGACCAGCGCCTCGCGATTGCGCCGCGCGTCCCGCCGCTGCGGCGCCGGCCGCTCTGCGTCTGCCATGCGGACACCCTAACAACCCGAAAGCGGGGAGCTCTCCCCGTTACTGCTAGGGTGTGGCCACAAAATGGGGAGCCATCCCCGTTTTGGCTCCGGACAACGCCGGCCTGCCCAGGGAGACGTGATGCCCCATCCACCGACCATCGACCGGCGGGGCACCCCCGCGGCACCGGACCGGGCGCAGCGCGCCGCGGACTGGGCGGACGGACGGCTGGGGCTCTACGCCCTCGCCAAGTCGAACATCCGCAAGGTCTTTCCGGACCACTGGTCGTTCATGCTCGGCGAGATATGCCTCTACAGCTTCGTGGTGATCATCCTGACCGGCGTCTATCTGACGCTGTTCTTCAAGCCGAGCATGGCCGAGACCGTGTACCACGGTCCGTACGCCCCGCTCAACGGCATCCGGATGTCCGAGGCGTACGCCTCGACCATGGACATCAGCTTCGAGGTGCGCGGCGGTCTGCTGATCCGTCAGATCCACCACTGGGCTGCTCTGGTGTTCGTGGCCGCGATGTTCGTCCACATGATGCGGGTGTTCTTCACCGGGGCGTTCCGCAAGCCGCGCGAGGTCAATTGGTTGTTCGGGTTCCTGCTGCTCTTCCTCGGCATGTTCGACGGTTTCATGGGCTACTCGCTGCCGGACGACCTGCTGTCCGGTACCGGTATCCGCTTCATGGAGGGCGCGATCCTGGCGGTGCCGCTGGTCGGCACGTACCTGCAGATGTTCCTGTTCGGCGGCCAGTTCCCCGGCACCGACATCGTGCCGCGGTTCTTCACCGTCCACGTGCTGCTGATCCCGGGCATCATGCTGGGCCTGCTGGTGGCCCACCTGATCCTGGTCTTCCACCACAAGCACACCCAGTGGGCCGGGCCCGGCCGCACCGAGGAGAACGTGGTCGGCATGCCGCTGATGCCGGTCTACCTGGCCAAGGCCGGCGGGTTCTTCTTCCTGGTGTTCGGCGTCATCGCGGCCGTCTCCGCGATCGCCACGATCAACCCGATCTGGGCGTACGGCCCGTACCGCCCCGACCAGGTGTCCACCGACGCCCAGCCCGACTGGTACATGGGCTTCGCGGAGGGCCTGATCCGGGTGATGCCGGGCTGGGAGGTCCGGGCCTGGGGCCACACCCTCAACCTCGGCATCCTGATCCCCTTCCTGGCCTTCCCCGCCGTGCTCGGTGCGATCGCCGGCTATCCCTTCCTGGAGGCGTGGCTCACCCGCGACCGGCGCGAGCGCCACCTGCTGGACCGGCCACGCAACGCCCCGGTGCGGACCGCCCTCGGCGCGGCCTGGATCAGCCTCTACCTGGTGCTGCTGGCGGGCGGGGGCAACGACCTGATCGCCACCCACCTGCACCTGTCGCTCGACTCGATCACCCACGTCGTCCGTGTCGGCTTCTTCGTCGTCCCGGCGCTGACCTTCTTCGCCGCCAAGCGGTGGTGCCTCGGGCTGCAGCGCCGCGACCGGGACAAGGTGCTGCACGGCCGGGAGAGCGGCATCATCACGCGCCTGCCGCACGGCGAGTACACCGAGTCGCACACCCCGCTGCCGCCCGCCGACCTGCACCGGCTCACCGCCCACCACCAGCACCGGCCGGCCGATGCGGGCACCCGGCTCCACGCCGCCCTCTCCCGTACCTGGTTCGGCCCGGGCGGCCAGATCGCCAAGCCCACCGCCGAGGAGTACCGCGAGGTCACCGACGGCTCCGGACACCACTGACCGGCGGAGGGGAACGATGAGCCACCCACCCGACGGCCTCGCCGACGCCCGTCGCCTCCTGCTGACCACCTTCGGCCCGGACGGCACCACCACCACCGCCGCCACCTGGGTCGTCCCGGACGGCTCCGGACTGGGCGTCTGGGCACCCGCCGACTCCCCCGCCGTCCGGCAGGTCCGCAGCAGGCCCCGGGTGCTGGTCGCCGCCTGCGACCCGTACGGCCGGCCGGTCGGCCGGGTGCTGGCCGCCCGCGCGGCGGTGTGCGGCCCCGAGCACACCGCCCGCTACCGCACCTCACTGATCGACAAGTACGGGCTCGCCGCCGTGTTCGCCCTCGCCCGCAGCCGCCTGCGGGTCGGCCTCGCCGGCACCGTCGGCATCCGCATCACCCTCGCCGCCCCCGCCCTGCTCCACCCCTGGCACCCCGACCCGTGGTACAGCCCGAACTGACGGGGCGAGCCCGGGGCCCCTGTCGGCTGCACGGCCCGACCCGCAGTCGGCCGGCTACGCCCGGTCGGCGGTCAGCTGCTCCCAGACCTCCCGGACGCGGGCGGTGAGTTCGTCCAGTGTGCCGCTGTTGTCGACGACGATGTCGGCGACGGCGAGCCGGGCCTCGCGGGTGGCCTGGGCGGCCATCCGGGCCTTGGCCTCGTCCTCGGCCATGCCGCGCAGCCGCACCAGCCGGTCGAGCCGGATCTCGTCGGGCACGTCGACGACGACGACCTTCTCGTAGAGCGGGGCGAGCCCGTTCTCGGCGAGCAGCGGGACGTCGTGCACGACGATGTCGTCCGGCCCGGCGGCGGCCTCGAGTTCGGCGGAGCGGGCACGCACCAGCGGGTGGACGATCGCGTTGAGCGCGGCGAGCCGGGCGGGGTCGCCGAAGACGAGGCGGCCGAGGGCGGGCCGATCGAGCGAGCCGTCGGGCTGCAGCACCTCGGGGCCGAACTCGGCGACGACGGCGCGCAGTCCGCCGGTGCCGGGGGCCACCACCTCGCGGGCGATCAGGTCGGAGTCCACGATCACCGCGCCGAGCGCGGCGAGCTGCCGGGACACCTCGCTCTTGCCCGCGCCGATCCCGCCTGTCAGTCCGATCCTCAGCATGGCGCCCAGGCTACCGTCCGGTCACCTGCGCGGGTCGACCGCTCCCCCCGGCCGGTCGCGGCGGGGCGAACGGCGGTCGAACATCCGGCGCCGGCGCGGCGAACTCCCCGCGTGCGGGGGTGCGAACGGACGGGTGGGGGTCCGGTACTGGTTAGGGTGCCGGGGATCGTCCGACCCGAGAGGAGCACCGATGTCCCCCACCTGGCCCGCCGGTCCGAGGCGGGTGCTGGTCGTCGGCATCGACGGCGTCCGGCTCGACCTGCTGCCGTCGCTGCACACCCCGTACCTGGACGGGGTGGCCGAGGCGGGCTTCCTCGCCGAGGTGCGGGTGGACGAGGCGACGCCCACGATGTCCGGCCCGTGCTGGGCGACCGTGGTGACCGGTGTCGGGGTGGCCAAGCACGGCGTGTTCGGCAACCACTTCGGCGGCAACCGGCTGGACGTCTTCCCGGACTTCACCACCCGGCTGGCGGCCGTCCACCGGCGCCGGACCTTCGCGGCGGGCGGCTGGGAGCCGCTGTTCCTGGCCCGCAGCGGCGGCCCGCTGTTCGCGGCACCGGGCCGCCTGGCGTACATCGCGCCGCTGGAGGACACCCCGGAGGCGTGGGAGGTCTGCGACGAGCGGGTGACGGCGGAGGCCGAGTACGTGCTGGGCCGCAGCGGCGACGATCCGCAGGCGTCCTTCGTCTACCTGGGCGCGGTCGACGAGACGGCGCACTTCGTGGGCTGCGGCGAGGAGTACCGGCGTTCGGTGGAGACGGCGGACGTCCGGCTGGGCCGGCTGCTGGCGGCGGTCCGCGGCCGGTCCTCGTACGCCGAGGAGGAGTGGACGGTGATCGTGGTGACCGACCACGGGCATCTGGACGGCGGCGGGCACGGCGGGCGTACCGAGGTGGAGCGGACGGCGTGGATCGCGGCGTGCGGCCCGGGGATCGTCCCCGGCGGTCCGGTGCTGCCGCTGCACCACACCGATGTGGCGGCCCACGTGTTCGCGGCGCTGGAGATCGTGCCGGACCCGCACTGGACGTTGGACGGCCGCCCGTTCACCCCTGTGGCAGAACCGGTCGCAGCGATCTGACGGGTCGTCGCAGCGCCTGCACGAGGTGGGCGTAGACGACGACGTTGCCCAGGTAGCCGGTGGCGCGGGTGTAGCCGCCGCCGCAGGTGATGACGCGCAGTTCCGGGCGGGCGGTGGCGCCGTAGACCCGGTCGTCGGGGAAGCCGTCCTTGGGCAGCACCTCGACGGCGTCGACGGCGAAGCGGGCGGTGCTGCCGTCGGCGCGCAGCACGTCGAGGGTGTTGCCGCGGTGGAGGGAGCCGAGCGACCAGAAGACGGCGCGGCCGCGGTCGGTGTCGACGTGGCCGACCAACAGGGCGTTCCCGGCGCTGCCGGGGGCCGCGCCGAGGCGGTACCAGCCGGCGAGGTTGCGGTCGGCCTCGGGGGGCAGCTGGAGGCCGCCGCGGGTGTCCAGGCCGACCCCGGTGACGGGGGCGTCGACGCCGATGGCCGGGATGCGCAGCCGGGTCGGCAGGGAGAAGGGCATGGCGGCGGGTGTGCCCGCCGCGGCCCGCGCGGCCGCCGCCGACGTCGGCCGGTCGGCGGCTGCGGCAGCGGCGGGCCGGGCGTCGGCCGCGGCGGGCACGGGCGGGGCCTGGGTGCGGGTGCCGTCGTGCACCAGCCAGGCGCCGGCGGTGGCACAGGCCGCGGCCGCGGCGAGGGCCGCGCGGGCCCCGCGGGTCGGTGGTCGTCGCACCGTCGGCGCCTCCTGCACGGTGGGCGGTCAGGCCCGGGCGGGGCGCCGGCGGCGCAGCAGGACGGTGCCGCCGACGAGGCCGGCCGCGAGAAGGGCCCCGCCGGCGGCGGTCTCGACCGGGTCCACCCCGAGGATGCCGCCGCCGCCTCCGGCGAGGGACGGCCCCTTGGGCACGAACGCGGTGGTGGTGGGGAAGAGTTCGGGCCCGCAGGTGACGGCGGCGGAGGCGCCGCCGACGGTCACCTCGACGGTGTCGGCGCTCTTGGTGAGCACCTTCGTCCCGGCGGAGGTGGTGAAGCTCGTGCCCGGCGCGCCGGGGACGTGCTCGCCCTGGGCGTCGACGACGCGGACCTCGCCGACGCCGGCGCAGGCGACGACGTCGCCGTTCACCAACTCCAGACTGCCGCCCTCGGTGCGGCCCTTGAACGGTGTGGCCGCGCCGTCCGCGTACGCAATGCCCGCACCGGCGGTGAGCGTGGCCAGCACTCCGCAGGCCACGGCGGCGGCCGCACCCGCCCTCGTCCCGATCGACATCCGTCCTCCTTGCCCGTGGAGCCGCGACGGTTACGCGGCCCCCTGGCCCCACAGGGTCCCGGACCGGAGACGGACATACCACCGCCAATCGGGTGTTTATCACGACAACTCACATAATCCGCTTACGAATTGTCAGGGCGGCGCCCAACGGCCGTGCGCGGCACGGACGAACGGCACGAGCCGTCAGCCGAGGTCGAGTTGCCCCCCCGCGGCGAGCTGCGTGAACGGAGCACCCGTCCCCGGACCGCCCTCGCCGAGCAGCCGCCCGTGCACCATCTGCCCGACGTCGCTGAGCACCGCCTCGTGGATCGCCAGCGCCCGGCCGGGGCCGGCCTCCCGGACGTAGTCGATCAGTTCGGACACCTTGGCCCAGGGCCCGGCGATCGGCAGCAGCAGGGTGTCCACCGGGTGCGGCGGCACGGTGAGCGCGTCACCGGGGTGGAAGAGCCGCCCGTCGAGCAGGAAGCCGATGTTGCCGACGCGCGGGATGTCGGGGTGGATGACGGCGTGCCACTCACCGTGCACACTCACCTCGAGGCCGTCGATGTCGAAGGCGTCGCCCTCGCCGACCGCGGTGACCCGCGCGCCGATGCCCTCCAGCTTGTCGGCCACCGAGCGGTTGGTCCAGATCCGCAGGCCCGGCTCGGCCTCGACGGCGGCACGCAGCCGCTCCTCGGCGAAGTGGTCCATGTGCTCGTGGGTGATCAGGACGGCGTCCGTGCCCCGGGTGGCGTCGGCCTCGGTGAACAGGCCGGGGTCGATGACGACGGTGGTGCCCTGGTGTTCGATGCGGACGCAGGCGTGTCCGAGCTTGGTCAGTCGCATGGCAAAACACTACAGCAAGACTGCACAGTTTGGCTGCAGGAGGTTCTCGGTAGCATGATCCCCATGGACGAGGTCGACCCCCTGGAACTGGCCGCCGAGCTGCGCACCGCCATCGGCACCCTGGTGCGCACCCTCCGCCCCGGCGACGAACTGCCGCAGAACCAGGCCGCCGTCCTCGGCTGGCTGGTCCGCGAGGGCCCCCGCACCACCAGCGAGCTGGCCGCCCTGCAGCGGGTGCGCCACCAGTCGATGGCCCGCACCGTCGCCCTGCTCACCGAGGCCGGCCTGGTCGAGCAGCGGCCGCACGAGACCGACGGACGGAAGCTGCTGATCACCGCGACGGCGGCGGGCACCGCGGCCCTGCACGCCCAGCGCGCACGCCGCGAGGGCACCATCGCGACCGCCCTCACCGAACGGCTCACCCCGGACGAGCGCCTGTTGCTGCAGCAGGCCGTCCCGCTGCTGCGCCGGCTGGCCTGAGCACCGGTCGCGGGTTCGCTCCGGGCTCACCCGGACGGGCGCATGCCGGGCCGTCCGGTCGCGCGTTGGGCAGGCCGCCCGCTACCGCGCCTTCGAAGGGACGCCGCCATGACCCCCGTCCGCACCGCCCTGGTCCTCGCCGCCGCCGTCTGCGGCCTGCTGCTCGGCACCGCCGGCGCCGCCTCCGCCTGCGGCCCGCTGGACGTGGCGGCCGGCCTGGCCCCCGGCTTCGGCAACGCCTGCGTCAACCGCTGAGCGCTGCCGGCGGCCGGCGTCAGCCGGCGAGTGCGACCTGCTCCGCCTCGGCGCGCTGCCCGGGCAGCACCGCCCGCGCGCCGAGCGGCGGCAGTTCCACGTGCTCGCTCAGGCCGATCTTCCGATGCAGCCTGCGCAGCGGCGCGGGCGCCCACCAGTTGAACTCGCCGGCCAGGCTCATCGCGGCCGGCACCAGCAGACAGCGCACCAGGGTGGCGTCCACCGCGACGGCAACCGCCAGCGCGATGCCCATCTGCTTGACCATCAGCATCTGCCCGGCCGCGAAGCCGGCGAAGACGATCACCATCAGCAGCCCCGCCGAGGTGATGATCTTCCCGCTGCGCTGCAGGCCGAGCTGGACGGACCGGGTGCAGTCGTGCCCCTGGTCGTACAGCTCCTTGATCCGGGCGAGCAGGAAGACCTCGTAGTCCATGGACAGGCCGAAGGCGAAGGCGAAGACCAGCACCGGGACGAAGGTCTCCAGGCCGCCCGAGGGGGTGAAGCCGAGCAGGCCGCTGAACCAGCCGTGCTGGAAGACCATGGTGAGCGCGCCGAGCGAGGCGCCCAGCGACAGCAGGTTCATCAGCAGCGCCTTGACCGGCATCACGACCGAGCCGGTCATCAGGAACAACAGGACGAGCGTGCCGAGGGCGACGAGCCCGAGCGCCCACGGCCCGCGGGTGGCGACCTCGTGCTGGAAGTCGGCGACCGAGGCGGCGTCACCGGTCACATAGGTGGTCAGCCCGCCGCGGTCGGCCCGCAGCTCGCCGACGACCTTCTTGGCCTGGCTGCCCTGCGGGTCGCCCTTCACCAGGACGTCGATCGTGGTCAGGTCGTCGCCGACCGGGGTGACCGACCGGACGCCCGCCACGCCGGGCAGCTTCTCGACCACGTCGTCCGCGTACGCCTGCGCGGCCTTCTGGTCGCTCGCCACCACCACCGTGATCGGGGCGGCGGCCTGGTCCGGGAAGCGCTGGGCGACGGTGTCGGCGACCTGCCGGGAGGCGAACGACTTCGGCAGCACGTCCGCGCCGGAGCTGCGCGGGTGGGCGCCGAGGAACGGCGCGCCGGCGGCGGTCAGCAGCGCGACGCACACCAGCATCACCGGCAGCGCGCGCTTCTGGACGCGGCGCACCGTGCGGGAGAAGAAGCCCTCGTCGGGCACCGGCTCGGTCGGCGTCTTGATCCTCCGACCGACGAAGCCGAGCAGCGCCGGGACGAGGGTGAGCGCGGCCGCGACCGCGATCACCACGACGCTCACGCCGGCCACGCCGACCGCCCGGAACACCGGGCTGGTGAAGACGAACAGGCCGGACAGCGCGACCGCTACGGTCAGCCCGGAGAAGGCGACGGTGCGCCCGGCGGTGGCCGCGGTGCGTTCCACGGCCTGCTCGATGGTGGCGCCGTGGCCGCGCTCCTCGCGGAAGCGGTTGACCATCAGCAGCGCGTAGTCGATGGACAGGCCGAGGCCGAGCACGGTGGCGATCGGCAGCACGCTGGTGTCGATGTCCATGATCCGGCTGAAGCCGAACATGGCGAGCAGGGCGCCGCCCACCGAGGCGATCGCGCCGATGCCGGGCAGGCCGGCGGCGGCGAGGCCGCCGAAGACCAGCACCATGACGATCAGGGTCAGCGGCAGGGTGACGATCTCGCCGAAGCGGGTGTCCTTCTCGGTCTGCGCCTTGACCTCCTGCTCCAGCACGAGGTCGCCGCCGACGGTCACGTGCGTGCCGGCGGCGTCGATCGCGTCGAGCCGCTCGGTGACGGCGTCGAGCTGCGCCGGGGTGGAGGCATCGGCCATCCGGACGGCGACCAGGCTCGCCCGGCCGTCGGCCGCGGCCATGCCGGGGGCACCGGAGTAGGCGTCGGCGACCGAGACCACGCCCGGCAGGTGGGAGATGTCGGCGGTGGCGGCCGTGACCGCCGTACGTACCGCCTGGTCGCTCACCGGCGCGCCGTCCACCACGGCGGTGACGGTCCCCTTCACCGGGTCCGCGGCCTGGACGACGGCCGAGCCGCGGGCGGCCTCCGAGCCGCCGGAACCACCGCCGGCGACCGTCCCCTCGAACACCCGGCCGCCGATCAGAACACCGGCCGCCAGCACCAGGGCCCAGAAGGCGAGCACCCAGCGACGGTGGCGGAAGCTCGCCCGGCCGAGGGCTGCGAGCCGCCCGCCGACGCGGTGGTCGGCGGGCGAAGGCGATGCGGCGGTACGGGGTTTGCGCATGAAGGAGCCTTTCGGGCAGTTCCCCTCAATGTAGGCGCAAAGTCCGTTTCGTCCTATAGACGGACGATGAGCGGCATATCACAAATCCTGTGACGTAAACGACACATAAGAAATACCGGACAACAAAGCGGAACCCCCGCCCGGACGATGCCGGGCGGGGGTTCCGCCTGCTACTGCTCAGCCGTCAGGCCGTGCGCGCTGCGATCAGCTCTGGCCGCCGGCCAGCTTCTCGCGGAGCGCGGCGAGCGCCTCGTCCGAAGCGAGAGCGCCGGAGCCCTCGTCGCTGCTGGAGGAGTACGAGCCGCCACCGGAGACCGGGGCCTCCTCGCCGGCCTCGGCGGCAGCGGCGGCGTCGGCCTCGCGGCTCTTGATGACCTGGGCCTGGTGCTGCTCGAAGCGGGCCTGGGCCTCGGCGTACTGCCGCTCCCACTCCTCACGCTGCTTCTCGAAGCCGGGCAGCCAGTCGTTCGCCTCGGGGTCGAAGCCCTCCGGGTAGATGTAGTTGCCCTGGTCGTCGTAGGACGCGGCCATGCCGTACAGGGTCGGGTCGAACTCGACCGACGCCGGGTCGGCACCGAGGGACTCGTTGGCCTGCTTCAGCGAGAGGCTGATGCGACGACGCTCGAGGTCGATGTCGATGACCTTGACGAAGATCTCGTCGCCGACCTGGACGACCTGCTCCGGGATCTCGACGTGGCGCTCGGCCAGCTCGGAGATGTGGACCAGGCCCTCGATGCCCTCGTCCACGCGGACGAACGCACCGAACGGAACCAGCTTGGTGACCTTGCCGGGGACGACCTGGCCGATCTGGTGCGTCCGGGCGAACTGCTGCCACGGGTCCTCCTGGGTCGCCTTCAGCGACAGGGAGACGCGCTCGCGGTCCATGTCCACGTCGAGAACCTCGACGGTGACCTCCTGGCCGACCTCGACAACCTCGGACGGGTGGTCGATGTGCTTCCAGGACAGCTCGGAGACGTGCACCAGGCCGTCGACGCCACCCAGGTCCACGAAGGCACCGAAGTTGACGATCGAGGAGACGACGCCGGAGCGCACCTGGCCCTTCTGCAGGGTGGTGAGGAAGGTCTGGCGGACCTCGCTCTGGGTCTGCTCCAGCCAGGCACGGCGGGACAGGACCACGTTGTTGCGGTTCTTGTCCAGCTCGATGATCTTGGCCTCGAGCTCCTTGCCGACGTACGGCTGGAGGTCGCGGACGCGGCGCATCTCGACCAGCGAGGCCGGGAGGAAGCCACGGAGGCCGATGTCGAGGATGAGACCACCCTTGACGACCTCGATGACGGTACCGGTGACGATGCCGTCCTCTTCCTTGATCTTCTCGATCGTGCCCCAGGCGCGCTCGTACTGCGCACGCTTCTTGGACAGGATGAGACGACCCTCCTTGTCCTCCTTCTGGAGAACCAGGGCCTCGATGTTGTCACCAACGGAGACAACCTCGTGGGGGTCGACGTCGTGCTTGATCGAGAGCTCGCGGGACGGGATGACACCCTCGGTCTTGTAACCGATGTCGAGGAGCACCTCGTCACGGTCGACCTTCACGATGACGCCCTCAACGATGTCGCCGTCGTTGAAGTACTTGATGGTCTCGTCGATCGCCGCGAGGAACGCGTCCGCGTCGCCGATGTCGTTGACCGCAACCTGCGGGGTGGTGCTGACAGAGGTGTCGGTGGGGCTCGTCATTAGGAAAAGGGCTCCGGTACGGACATGAAGTCGTAGGTAATGCCACGCGGAGGGCCCGTATCGCTCCCACCGAAAGCCGGACAGCCAAGAACACGGCGCACCGACCCCGAACTGCATACCTGGGGGGTGTCCGTCTTGCAGACCGTGGGGTCTTCGACAGATGCGAGCGCGACCTGCTCCGTCCGAGGCGCGCAGGCCCGCAGCGCAACTTGTAGCATACGGGGACAGCCGGGCACGGTCAACGCCGAAGCCGGCGAGACCGGTGGAGGCCGGGATCGATCAGGCCATATCCTCCGATAGCGCACCAGAACGGCGGCTGTCGCAGGCGGACATCCCCGGATGCCACCACCCCGACCCGGTTCCACAGGGATCCGGCTCACGGCAGCGGCGCTTCCGCACCCACACCCTACGCGACGGGCCTCAGCATCGTGACCACCACCCCCGACCATCTCGCCGGCGACGGCAGCGCCCAGAGCGCCCAGAGCGACGAGGACGACGCCGTACGGCGCGCGGCCGGCCCCGGCGAGTCCAGCCGGGCCAGCCGCCACTGGTGGGACCGCAACGCCGACGAGTACCAGGACGAGCACGGCGCCTTCCTCGGCGACGACCGCTTCACCTGGTGCCCCGAGGGTCTGGACGAGGCCGACGCCCGCCTGCTCGGCGACCCCGCCGCACTGAAGGGCCTCGACGTGCTGGAGCTCGGCGCCGGCGCCGCCCAGTGCTCCCGCTGGCTGGCCTCCCGCGGCGCACGCCCGGTCGCCCTCGACATCTCCTTCCGCCAGCTCCAGCACTCCCGGCGGATCGACCTCGGCCGCGGCACCGAACCCGTCGCCGTCGTCCAGGCCGACGCCGCGGTGCTGCCCTTCGCCGACGGCTCCTTCGGCCTCGCCTGCTCCGCCTACGGCGCGGTGCCCTTCTCCGCCGACACCGCCGCCCTGATGCGCGAGGTCCACCGCGTGCTGCGGCCGGGCGCCCGCTGGGTGTTCTCGGTGACCCACCCGATCCGCTGGGCCTTCCCCGACGAGCCCGGCGCCGAGGGCCTCACCGCCACCGCCTCCTACTTCGACCGCACCCCCTACGTCGAGCAGGACGAGCAGGGCCACGCCACCTACGTCGAACACCACCGCACCCTCGGCGACCGGGTCCGCGAGCTCACCGCAGCCGGCTTCCGGCTCCTCGACCTCGTCGAGCCGGAGTGGCCCGAGGGCCTCCAGCAGGAGTGGGGCGGCTGGTCGCCGCTGCGCGGCCGGCTCATCCCCGGCACCGCGATCTTCGTCGCGCAGCGGGGCTGAGTGCCGGTGCGTCCCGCAGGGCTGGAACTGCCCGTCCGCACCGCCGTCGCGCCGCTGCAGCGCGCCCTCGCCGAGCACGGCGCCGCGGTGCTCGCCGCGCCGCCCGGCACCGGCAAGACCACCCTCGTCCCGCTCGCCCTCGCCGGGCTCGCGGACGGCCTGCCCGGCCCGGCCCGCCGCGTCCTGGTCGCCGAGCCGCGCCGCCTCGCGGTGCGGGCGGCCGCCCGCCGGATGGCCTGGCTGCTCGGCGGCGGCGTCGGCGAGCAGGTCGGCCTCACCGTCCGCGGCGAGCGGCGGACGGGCCCGCGCACGGTCGTCGAGGTGGTCACCACCGGCGTGCTGCTGCAGCGCCTGCAGCGCGACCCGGAGCTGCCCGGCGTCGACGCCGTCGTCCTCGACGAGTGCCACGAACGCCACCTGGACGCCGACACCGCGCTCGCCTTCCTGCTCGACGTCCGCGCGGCCCTGCGGCCCGAGCTGCAGCTGGTCTGCGCCTCGGCGACCTCCGACACCGCGGCCTGGGCGGCGCTGCTCGGCGGCGCGCCCGTCGTCGAGGCGCACGGCGCCTCCCACCCCGTCGAGGTCGTCCACGCGCCCCCGCCGCGGGCCGTCCGGCCGCCGCACGGCACCCGCACCGACCCGCTGCTGCTCGAACACGTCGCCGCGACCGTCCGCCGGGCCCTCGCCGAACGCGAGGGCGACGTGCTCTGCTTCCTGCCCGGCGTCGGCGAGATCGCCCGGGTCGCCGGGATGCTCGGCGTCGACGCCGAGGTCCTGCAGTTGCACGGACAGGCCCCGCAGGCCGTTCAGGACGCGGCGCTCGCCCCCGGCGGCCGGCGCCGCGTCGTGCTCGCCACCTCCGTCGCCGAGTCCTCGCTGACCGTGCCCGGCGCGCGTACCGTCGTCGACTCCGGCCTCGCCCGCGAGCCGCGCACCGACCACGCCCGCGGCCTCGCCGGCCTGGTCACCGTCCGCGCCTCGCTGGCCGCCGCACGGCAGCGCGCCGGCCGTGCCGGCCGCGAGGCCCCCGGCACCGTCTACCGGTGCTGGGCCGAGGCCGAGGACGCCCGTACCCAGCCCTTCCCCACCCCCGAGATCGCCCTCGCCGACCTCACCGGCTTCGCCCTGCAGGCCGCCTGCTGGGGCGACCCGGACGCCCGCGGCCTCGCCCTGCCCGACCCGCCGCCGGCCGGCGCGATGGCCGCCGCCCGCGACACCCTGCGGGCCCTCGGCGCGGTCGACGCCGACGGGCGGGCCACCGACCGCGGCCGCCGGATCGCCCGGACGGGGCTCCACCCGCGGCTCGCCCGCGCCCTGATCGACGGCACCGACCTGGTCGGCGCCCGCCGCGCCGCCGAACTCGTCGCCCTGCTCTCCGAGGAGCCGCCGCGCGCCCTCGGCGACGACCTGCTCGCCGTCTGGCGGACCGTCCGTGGCGCCGACGACCCGTACGCCCGCCGCTGGCGGGACGAGACCCGGCGGCTGCGCCGCGACGCCGGCGACGCCGACCGGGCGGACACCGTCCCGGACGGGACCGCGGCCGGACTGGTGGTGGCGCTCGCACACCCCGAGCGGATCGCCCGCGCCCGCGGCGGCGACCGCGGCCACCTGATGGCCTCCGGCACCGCCGCCGCCCTCGGCCCCGGCTCCCATCTCGCAGGCACCGAATGGCTCGCGATCGCCGTCGCGGACCGCCCGGCCGGCTCGCCCTCCGCCCGGATCCTGCGGGCCGTCGCCCTCGACGAGGCCACCGCCCGGCGGGCCGGCGCCGCCCTCGTCACCGAACGCGAGGAGGTGCACTGGTCGACCCGCGAAGGCGAGCTGACCGCCCGCCGGGTCGCCCGGCTCGGCGCGGTCGAACTCACCGTCGCCCCGCTGAAGGACCCCGACCCCGCGCTGGTGCGGGCCGCCCTCCTCGACGGGCTGGCCCGCGAGGGCGTCTCGGCACTGCTCGGCTGGCCCGCCGGGGCCGCCGCGCTCCGGCAGCGGCTCGCCTTCCTGCACCGGGTGCTCGGCGGCCCCTGGCCGGACGTCGCCGACGAGGCGCTGCTCGCCCGGGCCGGCGACTGGCTGGAACCGGAGCTCTCCCGCGCCCGCCGCCGGGCCGACCTGGCCCGGATCGACACCGCCGCCGCCCTGCAGCGGCTCCTGCCCTGGGCGACCGGCGAGGCCGGCCGGCTGGACGAGCTGGCGCCGGAGCGGATCGCCGTCCCGAGCGGCTCCAAGGTCCGGGTCGACTACACCGGCGACCGGCCGGTGCTGGCGGTCAAGCTCCAGGAGCTGTTCGGCTGGCAGGCCGCCCCCGCCCTGGCCGGCGGCCGGGTGCCGCTCACCGTGCACCTGCTCTCGCCCGCCGGCCGCCCGGCCGCCGTCACCGGCGACCTCGCCTCCTTCTGGCGGGACGGCTACCGCGCCGTCCGCGCCGAACTCCGCGGCCGCTACCCGCGCCACCCCTGGCCCGAGGACCCGGCCACGGCCGAACCGACCCGACGGGTCAATCCGCGGCGGTGACGCGGCGCCGCCGGGTCAGCCGGTCTGCGGGGGCTCCCACGGGCTGAACCACGGGTCGGGCCACTGCTCGGCAGCGGCCATGAGCGGGTAGAGGGTGGCGCCGTCGATGGTCTCCCGGATGACGTCGGCGTGGCCGCCGTGCCGGGCGGTCTCCTCGATCAGGTGCAGCAGCACCCACCGCACGGACCACGCCTCGACGTCGGCGGGAAACCACGGCACGCCCCTCGGTACCGGCACCGGCTGCCCGAGGTCGGCGATGCCGTGCACGACCGCGTCGGTATCGGCGGCGGCCTGCGCGTAGTCGGCGAGGACCCCGGCGAGCGTCTCGTCGGGGCCGAGGACGAAGTCGGAGGCGTCGTCCTCGTCGGCCGTGCGCTCGGGGCCGCGGGTGCGCTGCAGCACGAGGTCCGTCCAGCCGCGCTCGCAGCGGGTGGCGTGCCTGATCAGCCCGGCGATGTTGAGCTCGCTGGCGGAGGGCGCCGACCGGGCCTGCTCGTCGGTGAGGCCGTACGCGGTGACCCGCAGGCTCTGGCGCTGCTGGGCGAGGTAGGCGAGGAGGGCGTCGCGCTCGTCGGTGACGGGCGGGGCGTGTCCGGGCATGCGGGGCGCCTTTCGGGCGGGTGAGTGGGTGGCCGCAGGGCGGCGCGCACGCCCGCAGGTCGACCCTCCCGCCCGGCGTCGGCCCGGGTCAAGAGAAACCGAAAAGAGAATTTCAGCAACTTGCTGCAAGAGATTGCAGTCACGCCAATGTCATGGCGGAAACGGCGCAGCGGGCCCGCCCCCCGAGGGCGGGCCCGCTGCCACGGATCGGGTGTGCCGCCGGTCAGTGCGCGGCGGCCTCCCAGTTCGGGCCGGAGCCGACCGAGACGTCGAGCGGGGCGCGGAGCGGGTAGGCGCCGGCCATCTGCTCGCGGACGAGCGCCTCGGCCTGCTCACGCTCACCGGGGGCGACCTCCAGCACGATTTCGTCGTGCACCTGGAGGAGCATCCGGGAGCCGAGGCCGGCCGCGGTGAGGGCGCGGTCGACGTTCAGCATGGCGATCTTGACGATGTCCGCGGCGGAACCCTGGATCGGCGCGTTCAGCGCCATCCGCTCGGCCATCTCGCGGCGCTGCCGGTTGTCGCTGGTGAGGTCGGGCAGGTAGCGGCGGCGGCCGAGCAGGGTCTCGGTGTAGCCGACCGCGCGGGCCTCCTCGACGACGTTGTGCAGGTAGTCGCGGACGCCGCCGAAACGCTCGAAGTACGTGTCCATCAGGCCCTGCGCCTCGGCCGGCTTGATGCCGAGCTGCTGGGAGAGGCCGTAGGCGGAGAGGCCGTACGCCAGGCCGTAGGACATCGCCTTGATCTTGCGGCGCATCTCGGCGTCCACGGCGTCCCGGGCGACCTCGAACACCTGGGAGGCGACGGTGGTGTGCAGGTCCTCGCCGCTGAGGAAGGCCTCGATCAGGGCCTCGTCCTCGGAGAGGTGGGCCATGATGCGCAGCTCGATCTGCGAGTAGTCCGCGGTGAGCAGCGACTCGTAGCCCTCGCCGACGACGAAGGCGCGGCGGATCGCGCGGCCCTCCTCGGTGCGGACGGGGATGTTCTGCAGGTTCGGGTCCTGCGAGGAGAGCCGGCCGGTGGCGGCGACCATCTGGTTGAACGTGGTGTGGATGCGGCCCTGCGGGGAGACCGTCTTCAGCAGGCCCTCGACGGTGGTGCGCAGCTTCGCCTGGTCGCGGTGGCGGAGCAGGATGACCGGGAGCTCGTTGGTGGTCTGGGTGGCGAGCCAGGTGAGCGCGTCGGCGTCGGTGGTGTACCCGGTCTTGATCTTCTTGGTCTTGGGCAGGCCGAGCTCGCCGAAGAGGATCTCCTGGAGCTGCTTGGGCGAGCCGAGGTTGAACGGGTGGCCGGCGGCGGCGTGCGCCTCGTCGACGCAGCGCTGGATCTCGGCGGCGAACTGCGACTCCAGGCCGGTCAGCCAGTCGCGGTCGGCGGCGATGCCGTAGCGCTCCATCCGGGCGAGGAGCTCGGCGATCGGCAGCTCCATGTCGTGGAAGAGCTCGGCGGCGCCGACCTCGGCGAGGCGGGTGTCGAAGAGTTCGGCGAGGTCGAGGATCGCCCGGGCCTGCGTCATGAGGGCGCGGGCGGCGGCGCCGGAGTCCTCCTCCGGGGCGTCGAAGGAGAGCTGGCCGGTCTCGGCCGCGGCGGCGGGCGCCAGCGAGCGGGCGAGGTACTCCTCGGCGAGGACGTCGAGGGTGAAGGTGCGCCGCCCGGGCTTCTCCAGGTAGGCGGCGAGGGCGGTGTCGGCGGTGACGCCCCCGATCCGCCAGCCCTGCTCGGCGAAGGCGCGCATCACCTGCTTGGCGATGTGCAGGGCCTTGGGGTGGTCGGGGTCGGCGAGCCAGGCGGTGAAGGCCTGGTCGTCGGCCTGGTCGAGGGCGGCCGGGTCGAACCAGGCGGCGGCGTCCCCGGCGGCGAGGGCGACCTCCTGGACGCGGCCGGCGCCGAGCGCCCAGGTGTAGACGGCGGCGATCGCGGTGCGGTCCTTGCCGTGCTCGGCGAGCCAGGCGGTGAGGGCGCCGGGTGCGGTGAGATGCTCGCCGTCGACCTCGGGGCCGGCGACGGTCTCGGGGGTCTCGGTCTCGGCGGCGCCGGCCAGGTCCAGGGCGTAGACCCGGTCGCGGAAGTTCGGGTTGCGGAACTCCAGCGCCTCCATGATCCGGCCGACGCCCGCCTTGTCGAAGGGGGTGCGGACGAGGTCGGGCACGCCGAGCGGCAGGTGGACGTCGCGGACCAGTTCGGTGAGGACGCGGTTGCGCTTGACCGAGTCGAGGTGCTCGCGGAGCTTCTCGCCGATCTTGCCCTTGACCTCGTCGGCGCGGGCGACCAGTTCGTCGAAGGAGCCGAACTGGTTGACCCACTTCGCGGCGGTCTTCTCACCGACGCCGGGGATGCCGGGCAGGTTGTCCGACGGGTCGCCGCGGAGCGCCGCGAGGTCCGGGTACTGGGCGGGGGTGACGCCGTACTTCTCGGCGACCTTCCCGGGGGTGTAGCGGGTGAGCTCGGAGACGCCCTTGGTCGGGTAGAGCACGGTGGTGTGCTCGCCGACGAGCTGGAGGGAGTCGCGGTCGCCGGTGACGATGAGCACCTCGAAGCCCTCGGCCGCGGCGGCGGTGGCCAGGGTGGCGATCACGTCGTCGGCCTCGAAGCCCTCCGCGGTGATCCGCGGGATGCTCATCGCGTCGAGGAGCTCGCCGATCAGCGGGACCTGGCTGCGGAACTCGTCCGGGGTGGCGGAGCGGTTCGCCTTGTAGTCGGGGAACTCCGCGGAGCGGAAGGTCTGCCGGGAGAGGTCGAAGGCGACCGCGAGGTGCGTCGGCTGCTCGTCGCGCACCGTGTTCGCCAGCATCGACGCGAAGCCGTACACGGCGTTGGTCGGCTGCCCGGTGGTGGTGTTGAAGTTCTCCACGGGCAGCGCGTAGAAGGCCCGGTAGGCCATCGAATGCCCGTCGAGCAGCATCAGCCGGCGCCGCCCGCCGCCCGCCACGTCCTTGCCCGCACCCTGCACAGCCACGTCAACGTCCGTTCCTGCCGGTTCCTCTGCCACGCCTCGATCCTAGGGCGCGGCACCGACACGGCCCGCCACGCCGCCGGGGCGGCGGCGGTGTCGGGGCCGACCGCCCTGGCGCCCGGGGCCCGGTCGTACGATCACAGACAGCACGACGACGCGACCACCACCGGCAGGAGCACCATGACCGACGCGGCCCCCGTAGTACTGAACGTGCCCCAGGACGTCCTCGACCACTTCGCGAAGCTCGGGGTCAGCCCGGAGACCTTCTCGGGCGGGCACCTCGGCGAGAAGCTCGGCATCACGATCACCGAGGCCTCGCCGGACCGCGTCGTGGGCACCATGCCGGTCGAGGGCAACCAGCAGCCGTACGGGCTGCTGCACGGCGGCGCCTCGGCGGCGCTGGCCGAGACGATCGGGTCGATCGGCGCGATGCTGCACGCCGGTCCCGGCCGCTACGCGGTGGGCGTGGACCTGAACGCCACCCACCACCGGTCGGCGACCTCCGGGCTGGTGACGGGCGTGGCCACGGCCGTCTTCAAGGGCCGCACCGCCGCGACGTACGAGATCGCGGTGACCGACGACACCGGCCGGCGGATCACCAGCTGCCGGCTGACCTGCATGCTGCGCGACCTGTAGCACCGGCTCCGCCGCGCGCCGTCCCGCCGCGCCCCCGCCGCCGTCGGCCGGGGGCGCGGCGGTTCCGTTTGGACACGGCCGGACCGGGGCAGATCCCCCCGGACGAGGGGGCATCAGCATGTCCGGCGCACGGCACGACGGAGCCGATCCCGGCGGTCACGGATACCTCGGCCCCATCGAGCCGGCCGAGGGCACCGAGGCACCGCCGCCCCCGCCGCTGCCCCTGCACCGGTTGTTGAGCGGCCGTCAGAAGATCGTGCTGGCCGTCCTGTTCGCGTCCGTGGTGGTGGTGCTGACGCTGCGCCACCCCGCCCGCGACCCGCAGCCCCCGCCGGCCGCCGATCCGCCGCCGGTGCCCTCGGTGATCTCCCGACTGTCCTACGCCGGCCCGGCGGCACCGCCGGGCGGTCCGGGGCAGGATTTCGCGCTGCGGGTGGCCGCGGAGGCCGACGGACCGTACGACGTGGTGGCGGTTCGCCAGAGCTATCCGGGTTTGTCCGTCACCGTGCGCGGTGGACTGCCGGTCACCGTGAGACCGGAGCAGCCGGTGCTGCTGACCGTGGAGTACCGGGTCACCGACTGCGCGGGGGCGCCGCCCGACGCCGGAATGCCTTTCCTCGATGTAACGCTGCGTAACACGCGCGCAATCCAGACCATCAGCCAGATCCTCGGCCCGAGGTACGCCCGCGACCTGTCCGAAAGACTGCATTCGGCCTGCCCGATTTCCGGCTATCGGACGGGGGTGTCCGCACCCGCGGCGACGGACAGTCACGTCCGATAGTCGAACACCGCCGGTAGCAGGGGTTTTCCGGTACGACTCCGTTTCGGTGGGCGAGACAGGTCTTAGCACCCCGCGCAGAACGGGGCGCGAATGACCAATATTCGAGATTCTCGAAGAGGTCCGCATAACAAGAGAATCACAGCATGTCCGCAGGTCTGCCGGAGCCTGCCGAAGCCGTTCTAGAGTCACGGCCAGTCACCGCGCCAACCGATCGGGCCAGGCCCCAGCGCGCGACCCGGCACCGCCACTCCGGCGCGCTGCCTACCTGATCTAGAAGGGGAACTTCGTGCGTAACCGTTCAATGCTTGTCGTGAGCATCGCCGTCGTCGGAGCGCTCACCCTGTCCGCCTGCGGCTCCCGCGGTGAGAAGTCCGCCAGCGGCGACGCGGGTGGGACCACGGTCACCATCGGCGTCGACGCGCCGCTGACCGGCCCGCTCTCCGCGCTCGGCCTCGGCATCCAGCACTCCGTCGAGCTGGCTGCCAAGATCGCCAACGACAACAAGGAAGTTCCCGGCGTCACCTTCAAGGTCAAGGCCCTGGACGACAAGAAGTCGCCCCAGGAAGGCCAGCAGAACGCCACCGCCCTGGTCGCCGACAAGAGCGTCCTCGGTGTCGTCGGCCCGCTGAACTCCGGTGTCGCCCAGTCGATGCAGCAGGTCTTCGAGTCGGCCAGCCTCGTCGAGGTCTCGCCGGCCAACACGAACCCCGCCCTCACCCAGGGCGAGAAGTTCGAGACCGAGAAGAAGCGCACCTTCAAGACGTACTTCCGCACCGCGACCACGGACGCCATCCAGGGCCCGTTCGCCGCGCAGTACGCCTACACCGACCTCGGCAAGAAGACCGCCTACCTGATCGACGACAAGAAGACCTACGGCGTGGGTCTGGTCGGCGCCTTCCAGAAGGAGTTCACCAAGCTCGGCGGCACCATCAAGGGCCAGGACCACATCGACGAGAACAACCTGGACTTCTCGGCCGTGGTCACCAAGGCCAAGGCCGCCGGCGCCGACGTGATCTACTACGGCGGCGAGTACCCGCAGTCCGGCCCGCTCTCCGACCAGCTCAAGAAGGCCGGCGTCACCGCCCCCGTCTTCGGCGGCGACGGCATGTACGACCCGGAGTACATCAACAAGGCCAACAAGAACGCCAACGGCGACCTCGCGACCTCCGTCGGCGCCCCGGTCGAGTCCCTCGACTCCGCCAAGAAGTTCGTCGCCGACTACAAGACGGCCGGCTACTCCGACCCGTACGCGGCCTACGGCGGCTACTCCTACGACGCCGCCTGGTCGATCGTCCAGGCCGTCAAGGCCGTCGTCGCCGACAACGGCGGCAAGGTGCCGTCCGACGCCCGCGCCAAGGTCGTCACCGCGATGAGCAAGGTCAGCTTCGACGGTGTCACCGGCAAGGTCGGCTTCGACGAGTACGGCGACGCCGTCAACAAGCAGCTGACCGTCTACACCGTCAAGGACGGCGCCTGGTCGGTCGCCAAGTCCGGCACCTACGCCGGCTGACCCACCGTCTGAACGGCGGCCGACCCACACGGCCGCACCCGGACACAACGCAACAGAACGAACCAACGGCGGGGGCGCTGAGAACCAGCGTCCCCGCCGCATCACAACGGTTCGTCCCCACCCCAGAAGCGAACCCCCAGTACCCCGAACCCACTCGGAGGCCCAGCGGTGCATGAACTGCCGCAGCAGCTGGCCAACGGCCTGATCCTCGGCTCCCTCTACGGGCTGATCGCGATCGGCTACACAATGGTCTACGGCATTGTCCAGCTCATCAACTTCGCCCACGGCGAGATCTTCATGACCGGTGGGTTCGGAGCCCTCACCACATACTTGGTCCTTCCCCCCGGCACCGGACTCTGGCTCGCCCTGCCGCTCATGCTCCTCGGTGGCGTGCTCATCTCCGTCATCGTCGCCGTGGCCGCCGAGCGCTTCGCCTACCGCCCGCTGCGCGGCGCCCCGAAGCTCGCTCCGCTCATCACCGCGATCGGCCTCTCCCTGGCGCTCCAGCAGGTCGTCGAGCAGTTCTACCCCGGCGCCAAGTCCGGCCGCAGCTTCCCGCAGCTGCCCGGCGGTCCGTACCACATCGGCAGCGTCACCCTGCAGCCCGCCGACATCTTCCTCTTCGTCGCCGCCCCGCTCTGCATGGGCGCACTCGCCGCCTTCGTCGGCAAGACCCGCACCGGCCGCGGCATGCAGGCCACCGCGCAGGACCCCGACACCGCCAAGCTGATGGGCATCAACACCGACCGCATCATCGTGATCGCGTTCGCCCTCGGCGCCGCCTTCGCCGCGGTCGCCGCCGTCGGCTGGGGCCTGCGCTACGGCCAGGTCTCCCCCACCATGGGCTTCCTCGCCGGCCTGAAGGCCTTCACCGCGGCCGTCCTCGGCGGCATCGGCAACATCTACGGCGCCATGCTCGGCGGCCTCGTCCTCGGCGTCGCGGAGGCCCTCGCCACCGCGTACATCCAGGAGATCCCCGGCATGAACCAGCTCGGCGGCGGCTCCTGGGCCAACGTCTGGGCCTTCGTCCTCCTGATCGTCGTGCTTCTCGTGCGGCCACAAGGCCTACTCGGCGAACGCGTCGCGGACCGAGCCTGAGGAACGGAGCAGCCACCATGACCACCATCAAGAGCCCCGCCCTCCCGCTGCCGCTCCCGGCCGCCAAGGCGCTCGTCCTCGCCGGCGGCCTCGCCACCGCCGCCTCCACGTTCATCCACTGGACCTGGACCTCGGAGTTCCCCGGCGACCTCACGGTCGACGGCTACCCCGGCGGCCTGCAGATCCTCACCCTCGCCGCCGGCCTGATCATCGCCCTCTTCTCGCTGCCGCTGTACGGCGTGAAGGGCACCCGCTGGCTGACCCCCGCCGGCCCCAACGCGCCGCTGCTCGTCCTCGGCGCGGCCGCCGCGGCCACCACCTGGTTCACCCTGATCGCGATCGGCACCGAACTCGGCGGCCTCGCCAACCTGGAGCCCGGCGGCTGGATCGCCGGGGTCGCCTCGCTCCTCCCGCTGATCGGCGCCCTCGGCCTGCCGCAGACCGGCCCCACCGTCGGACTCCCCTCCTCCGGCGGCGTTCTCGCCATCGCGCGGCACTACCTCGGCTCCTTCGCCCGCCTCGTCGGCCCCAACCCCGACCTGGCCCCCGTGAAGCCGCTCAACCGCTGGGTCGAGACGCTGATCATCATCGCGGTCGCCGCCCTCGGCCTGACGGTCTTCACGTACGGCATCGTCACCGAGTACGGCGAGCTGTTCATCGGCTTCCTCATCCTCACCGCGCTCTGCACCTGGGCCCTGATGCGAGCCGGCCTCGTCTCCCGGCTCACCGCGCTCACCGCCCGCCACCGCGGCACCACCACCGCAGCCGCCTTCGCCGCGGCCGCCGCCTTCCCCTTCACCCAGAGCGACGACCACTTCGCCTCGGTCGGCGTCAACATCCTGATCTTCGCCACCGTCGCCCTCGGCCTGAACGTCGTCGTCGGCCTCGCCGGCCTCCTCGACCTCGGCTACGTCGCCTTCCTCGGTGTCGGCGCCTACGCCGCCGCCCTGGTCTCCGGCTCCACCAGCTCCCCCGTCGGCCTGCACCTGCCCTTCTGGGGCGCCGCACTGGTCGGCATGGGCGCGGCCCTGGTCTTCGGCGTCGTCATCGGCGCCCCCACCCTGCGGCTGCGCGGCGACTACCTCGCCATCGTGACCCTCGGCTTCGGAGAGATCTTCCGCATCGCCGTCAACAGCCTCGACGGCGTCTCCGGCCCCAAGGTCACCAACGGCCCCAACGGCATCCGCAACATCCCGGACCTCGACATCCTCGGATTCGACTTCGGCCAGGCCCACACCTTCGGGTCCTTCACCCTCGGGCGCTTCGCCAACTACTTCCTGCTGATGCTGCTCGTCACCGCGTTCGTCGTGACGGTCTTCAGCCGGGCCAACGACTCCCGCATCGGCCGCGCCTGGGTCGCCATCCGCGAGGACGAGACCGCCGCGCAGGCCATGGGCATCAACGGCTTCAAGCTCAAGCTCCTCGCCTTCGCCCTCGGCGCCGCGCTCGCCGGCCTCGCCGGCACCGTCATGGCCCACGTCAGCTACAGCGTCGTCCCCGACCCGTACCAGTTCGCCGGAGCCGTCCCGCCCAACAGCGCCTTCCTGGTCGCAGCCGTCGTCCTCGGCGGCATGGGCACCATCGCCGGCCCGCTGCTCGGTGCCACCCTGCTCTACCTCATCCCGGAGAAGCTCGTCTTCCTGAAGGAGTACCAGCTCCTCGTCTTCGGCATCGCGCTCGTCCTCCTGATGCGCCTGCGCCCCGAGGGCCTCATCGCCAACCGCCGCGCCCAGCTCGAGTTCCACGACAAGGACACCGACGACGCGGCCCCGGCGGAGACCGACGACGCACCCGCCAGCACCGACCCCGGCAGCACCGCCGGCCTCACCACCGCAGGGGCGTGAGACACACCATGACCACCCAGACCGTCCCGGCCCCCCGCCCCGAGGGCACCGCGGCCGCCACCCCCCTGCTCGAAGCCAGCGGCGTCGTCATGCGCTTCGGCGGCCTCACCGCCGTCAACAACGTCGACCTCACCGTCAACAAGGGCGAGATCGTCGGCCTGATCGGCCCGAACGGCGCCGGCAAGACGACCTTCTTCAACTGCCTCACCGGCCTGTACGTCCCCACCGAGGGCACCGTCCGGTACCAGGGCACCGTCCTTCCGCCCAAGCCCCACCTCGTCACCTCCGCCGGCATCGCCCGGACCTTCCAGAACATCCGGCTCTTCGCCAACATGACCGTTCTGGAGAACGTCCTCGTCGGCCGCCACACCCGCACCAAGGAAGGCCTCATCTCCGCCCTCCTCCGCGGCCCCGGCTACAAGAAGGCCGAGGCGGAGGGCCGCGAGAAGGCCATGGAACTCCTCGAGTTCATCGGCCTCGACCACAAGGCCGACCACCTCTCGCGCAACCTCCCCTACGGCGAGCAGCGCAAGCTCGAGATCGCCCGTGCCATGGCCAGCGAGCCCGGCCTGCTGCTGCTCGACGAGCCCACCGCGGGCATGAACCCGCAGGAGACCCGCGCCGCCGAGGAACTCGTCTTCGCCATCCGCGACAAGGGCATCTCCATCCTCGTCATCGAGCACGACATGCGGTTCATCTTCAACCTGTGCGACCGCACCGCCGTCCTCGTCCAGGGCCAGAAGATCGTCGAGGGCGACAAGGAGACCGTCCAGAACGACGAGCGCGTCATCACCGCCTACCTCGGCGCGCCCCTCGAGGGCGCCACCGACACGGCAGCAAGCACGGAGGCAGACCAGTGACAGCCCTTCTCGAGGTCGAGGACCTCCGCGTCGCCTACGGCAAGATCGAAGCCGTCAAGGGGATCAGCTTCACCGTCAAGCAGGGCGAGGTCACCACGCTCATCGGCACCAACGGCGCCGGCAAGACCACCACCCTGCGCACCCTCTCCGGGCTGCTGAAGCCCACCCAGGGGAAGATCACCTTCGACGGGCAGGCGCTCTCCACGGTCCCCGCCCACAAGATCGTGTCGCTGGGCCTGGCCCACTCCCCCGAGGGCCGGCACATCTTCCCGCGCATGAGCATCGAGGAGAACCTCCTCCTCGGCGCCTTCCTGCGCAAGGACTCCACCGGCATCACCGAGGACGTCGAGCGCGCCTACACGCTCTTCCCGATCCTCGGCGAGCGCCGCAAGCAGGCCGCCGGCACCCTCTCCGGCGGCGAGCAGCAGATGCTCGCCATGGGCCGCGCCCTGATGTCCCGGCCCAAGCTGCTCATGCTGGACGAGCCCTCCATGGGCCTGTCCCCGCTCATGATGCAGAAGATCATGGCGACCATCGTCGAGCTCAAGGCCTCCGGCACCACCATCCTGCTCGTCGAGCAGAACGCCCAGGCCGCGCTCTCGCTCTCCGACCGGGGCTACGTCATGGAGACCGGCCGCATCGTGCTCACCGGCACCGGCGCCGACCTGCTCCACGACGAGTCCGTCCGCAAGGCCTACCTCGGCGAGGACTGACCCCGCGCACACCTCGCGCACACAGCAGGAGGCCCGGCCGCAGATGCGGCCGGGCCTCCTGGCGTTCCCGGAACGAGCCCGGGGACCGCGTCAGCCCTCGTCCTTGCCCGCGTCGGCCTTCTTGCGGTCCTGCGCCTCGCCCTCCTCGATCACGGCCTGCGCCACCGCGGCCATGGTCATCCGGCGGTCCATCGAGGTCTTCTGGATCCAGCGGAACGCGGCCGGCTCCGTCAGCCCGAACTTCGTCTGCAGCACGCTCTTCGCACGGTCCACCAGCTTGCGGGTCTCCAGCCGCTGGGAGAGGTCCGCGATCTCCTCCTCGAGCGTCCGCATCTCGGTGTAGCGCGAGACCGCCATCTCGATCGCCGGCACCAGGTCGCTCTTGCTGAACGGCTTGACGATGTACGCCATCGCGCCGGCGTCGCGGGCGCGGTCGACGAGCTCGCGCTGCGAGAACGCCGTCAGCATCAGCACCGGGGCGAGGTGCTGCTCGTGGATCCGCTCGGCGGCCGACAGGCCGTCCAGGACGGGCATCTTCACGTCCAGGATCACCAGGTCCGGCTTCAGCTCCTCGACCAGCTTCACCGCCGTCTCGCCGTCCCCGGCCTCACCGACGACGGTGTATCCCTCCTCCTCCAGCATCTCCTTGAGATCCAGGCGGATCAGTGCCTCGTCCTCGGCGATGACGATGCGGGTGATCTGGGGCGAATCGATCTCAAGCGGCTGGGGCTGCTCGTCGGCGGTGCTCACGGGGCTCCTCGTTCCGGCGGGGTGCTGCATGCACGAGCCTACCTAGACGCGGTATGTTGGTGTCACGAGGGTGAGCACTTCGCCTTCAAACCGTAGGCCCCGATAGCCCAATCGGCAGCAGGCGATGGTCTCAAACACCATACAGTGTGGGTTCGAATCCCACTCGGGGCACTTTTCCTTCCATTCCAAGGTCGCGACTGGGCCATTCGATCTTCACTGGTTCGAGTGAGATCGCCGGCCGTCCGGCCGAGCCCCGTCCCCGGACGCGGACGATCGGCCCCATGTACGACATGGCCACCCGCCGGCACGCGCTCGCCCTCCACCGCTCCGGGCTGACCCTCAGCGAGACCAGTCGCGCCACCGGCATCTCCCGCGCCGCACTGCGTGCCTGGACCGCACGCATCGAGCCCGCGCCGGGCACCACCGCCGAATGCCCCCTGCGGGACGGCGGACTCGCCCCCGGCCGGCCCGCGGCCGACTACGGCTACCTGCTCGGCCTCTACCTGGGCGACGGCTGCCTCAGCGAGGGCCGGCGCGCCGTGCACGCCCTGCGGATCGCCTGCGGCGACGCCTGGCCCGGACTGATCGAGGAGTGCGCCCGGGCCGTCCGCGCGGTCATGCCGACCAGCGCGGTCCTGCGGGTGCCCGCCCCTGGCTGCACCAGCGTGGTCGCCACGTCCAAGCACTGGCCGTGCCTCTTCCCCCAGCACGGGCCGGGGCCCAAGCACCTGCGCACCCTCCGCCTGACGACCTGGCAGCAGGCGGTGGTGTCGGCGCACCCCTGGCCCTTCGTCCGCGGCCTGATCCACTCCGACGGCTGCCGTACCGTCAACCGGGCGACCCGCCGCTCCGGCGAAGCCGTCCAACGGCACGAGTATCCGCGGTACTTCTTCACCAACGCCTCGCGGGACATCGTCCGGATGCTCACCGACACCCTCGACGCGGTCGGCGTCGAGTGGCGCGTCCGCGAGCGGCGCAGCGGACACCTCGACGTCTCGGTGGCGCGGCGCGCGTCGGTGGCGCTGTTGGACGAGCACGTGGGGCCGAAGTGGTGACGGCGCAGCCCTCCCCCCATCGGTGGGCTGCGCCGTCGGTCCTCGGGTGGTGCGGGGCGGGTCAGCCGACGGGGCCGGCGGCGGTGACGCCGGTGACGTGGAAGACCGCGGTGGCGGGGGTGCCGTTGTGGTCGGGGTCGGTGACGGTGACGGTGTAGTCGCCGTCGGTGGCGCCGCTGAAGACGAACCAGGCGGCCTGGTTCCGGCGGGTGGGCCGGTCCGGGTAGATGGCCTCGATGGGGGCGCTGCTGGGGCCGACCTCCTGGCCGCCGGGCAGGCGCAGGCGCAGGCTGTCGCCGCTGACGGCCATGCCGGCGGGGCCGACGGTGCCGGTCATGTCGTAGGTGAGGTAGAGGGCGCGCTCGCCGAGCTTGAGCGGGGTGTTGGCGGTGTCGGCGCGCAGTTGGGCGCTCTTGAGGGTGAGGGCGAGGCGGCCGCCGGTGACGGTGTGGCCGGCGGGGAGGGCGAGGTCGAGGGGCTTGAGGTCGGCGGCGGTGCGGCCGCCGGTGCCGAGCGGGAGGATCGCCTGGTTCTGGCCGGGGTCGCCGAGCACGAGGGAGGCGCCGTCGAGGGTGAAGCCGGTGGGGGTGGTGAAGGTGATCGGGAGGGTGTTGCTCGCGCCGGGGGTGGGCGGGGCGGCGGTGCCGTGGTCGCCGGCGATGGGGGTGCCGTTGACGTCGATGCTGAGGGTGGGCCAGTCGTTGACGGGGGTGGTGCGGAAGGTGTTGGTGACGGTGGTGGTGAGGACGAGCCGGCCGCCGGTGGTGTCGGTGGCGGGGGTGGTGGCGGCGGTCTTGACGTCGAAGCGCAGGCCGCCCCAGTAGACGGTGTGGCCGACGGTGGTGGTGCTGGCGGCGGCGGTGCCGGCCGCGGTGTGGCCGGTGGCAGTGGCAGTTGCGGTGGCCTTGGCGGGCGGTGCGGCGGGGCTGTCGGTGCCGTCGGGGGTGCACGCGGTGGCGAGGCCGACCGTGAGGAGGACGGTGGCGGCGGCGAGGGCGGTGGCTCTCGGGGTGCGGGGTCTGGTGCTGCTGCTCATGGCGGTGTTCCCCCTTCGGGCGGCCCTGCTGCCGGGCCGGTCGACGGGAACGTACCCGCGACGGGCGGGCGGGCGGCGGGCTGTCACCGGATGGGGACGGTTCCGGTGCGCCGTCGGGGTGTTCGCAGCGGTGGTGTGACGGTGCGACCCCCGCCGGGGGCGGGGGTCGCGGGTGAACGGGCGGCGTCAGTTGTCGAGTTCGCCGACGTGGTGGACGCGGACGAGGTTGGTGGAGCCGGCCAGGCCGGGGGGCGAGCCGGCGGTGATGACGACGATGTCGCCCTTCTGGCAGCGGCCGAGGCCGATGAGTTGGGCGTCGACCTGGGCGACCATTTCGTCGGTGGTGGGGACGAACGGGCCGAGGAAGGTCTCCACGCCCCAGGTGAGGGCGAGTTGGCTGCGGACGGCGGGTTCGTAGGTGAAGGCGAGGACGGGGATGGGCGAGCGGTAGCGGGTGAGGCGGCGGGCGGTGTCGCCGCTCTGGGTGAAGGCGATGAGGTACTTGGCGTGCAGGAAGTCGCCGATCTCGGCGGCGGCGCGGGCGACGGCCCCGCCCTGGGTGCGGGGCTTGTTGCGTTCGGTGAGTGGGGGGAGTCCGGCGGCGAGGACGTCGGCCTCGGCGGCCTCGATGATCCGGCTCATGGTGCGGACGGTCTCGACGGGGTACTTCCCGACGGAGGTCTCACCGGAGAGCATGACGGCGTCGGTGCCGTCGAGGACGGCGTTGGCGACGTCGGAGGCCTCGGCGCGGGTGGGCCGGGAGGCGTGGATCATCGAGTCGAGCATCTGGGTGGCGACGATGACCGGCTTGGCGTTCCGCTTGGCGAGCTTGACGGCGCGCTTCTGGACGACGGGCACCTGTTCCAGGGGCATTTCGACGCCGAGGTCGCCGCGGGCGACCATGAGGCCGTCGAAGGCGTCGACGATGGAGTCGAGGGCGGCGACGGCCTGCGGCTTCTCGATCTTGGCGATGACGGGGACGCGGCGGCCCTCCTCGTCCATGATGCGGTGGACGTCGTCGGCGTCGCGCCCGCTGCGGACGAAGGAGAGGGCGACCAGGTCGGCCCCGAGGCGGAGTGCCCAGCGCAGGTCGTCGACGTCCTTGTCGCTCAGCGCGGGCACGGAGACGGAGATGCCGGGGAGGTTGAGCCCCTTGTGGTCGGAGACGAGGCCGCCCTCGAGGACGGTGGTGCGCACCCGGGGGCCGTCGACGGCGGTGACCTGGAGGCAGACCCGGCCGTCGTCGACGAGGATGTGCTCGCCGGGGACGACGTCGGCGGCGAGGCCGGCGTAGGTGGTGCTGCAGGTGTCGCGGGTGCCGGGGACGTCCTCGACGGTGATGGTGAAGTCGTCGCCGCGTTCAAGAAGTACGGGGCCGTCGGCGAAGGTGCCGAGCCGGATCTTCGGGCCTTGGAGGTCGACGAGGATGCCGACGCTGCGGCCGGCTTCGTCGGCGGCCTTGCGGACCCGGTGGTAGCGCTCCTCGTGTTCGAGTTGGGAGCCGTGGCTGAGGTTGAACCGGGCGATGTCCATGCCGGCCTCGACCAGGGCCTTGATCTGGTCGTACGAGTCGGCGGCGGGCCCGAGTGTGCAGACGATTTTTGCTCGGCGCATGCCTGTAGAGCGTAGGGATTACCGGAGCGTAACAACGGTGTTCCGGCGGGCTGCCTTGCGGCTGTTGCAGAAAGTTTTGATTAACAAACTGACACAACGTGAGCTTTGGCGCTGTGAGATCGAGTTGGCGCCCGAAGCGGTCGCCGCCGACCTGCGCGAACGCGGCGGACGGGCGGCGCACGGGGCGGGCGCGGGGGGTGCCGCCCGTCCGGAGGGTGAGTTGCCCGATGGCGGGTTGACGGGGTGTCGGCCGAACGGAGGGGCGGTGGGCGTCATGTCGGGGTCACCGACATCTCACCTCTCCGCAACGTCCGGGGGCTGTCGCGCGGGGCGAATCCGGGGCAGACTTCTACGCGCGTTTCTCTACGCGCGTCACCACCTGTCGGCGGTGGCACCGCAGCTGACCGTCCGTCCGTCGCCCCACGCTGGAGTCCTCCATGCCCCTGAACCGCCGTGAGTTCGTCTCGCGCTCGGCCGCCACCGCGGCCGGCGCCGCCCTGGCCGGCGGCCTGCCGGTCGTCGCGGCCGCCCCGGCCGCCGCGGCCCAGCGCGGGGACGACGCCCTCCGGAAGGCCCCGCAGAAGCAGAGCTTCACCGTGATGGGCACCACCGACCTGCACGGCCGGGTGCTCAACTGGGACTACTTCACCGACGCCGAGTACGACGACAAGGCGCACAACGACGTCGGCCTCGCCAAGATCTCCACCCTGGTGAAGCAGGTCCGCGAGGAGAAGGGCTGCCACCGCACCCTGCTGATCGACTCCGGCGACACCATCCAGGGCACCCAGCTCAGCTACTACTACGCCCGCGTCGAGCCGATCACCGCCAAGCGCCCGCCGCGCCACCCGATGGCCGCCGCGATGAACGCCATCGGCTACGACGCCGCCGCCCTCGGCAACCACGAGTTCAACTACGGCATCCCGCTGCTGCGCGCCTACGAGGAGCAGCTGGACTTCCCGCTGCTCGGCGCGAACGCGCTGTACGCCAAGAACGAGCGGCCGGCCTTCGAGCCGTACGTCATCAAGGAGATGCACCTCGGGCACGGCCGCCCGCTGCGGGTCGGCATCCTCGGCCTGACCAACCCGGGCATCGCGATCTGGGACAAGGCGAACGTCTCCGGGAAGATGGTCTTCCCGGGGATCGTCGAGGCGGCGAAGAAGTACGTGCCGCGGATGCGCGCGGCCGGCGCGGACGTGGTCGTGGTCTCCTCGCACTCCGGTGCGGACGGCGCGACCTCGTACGGCGACCAGCTGCCGTGGGGCGAGAACGTGTCGGCGCAGCTCGCCGAGGAGGTGCCGGGGGTCGACGCGGTGCTGGTGGGCCACGCGCACAAGGAGATCCCGCAGCGGCTGGTGGTGAACAAGCAGACCGGGAGGAACGTGGTGCTGTCCGAGCCGCTGTGCTGGGGCCAGCGGCTGACCTGCTTCGACTTCGAGGTGGAGTACGCGCACGGCTCCTGGCAGGTGTCGTCGGTGTCCTCCCGGGTGCTGAACTCCAACACGGTGCCGGAGGACCCGGCGATCGTGAAGCTGATCGCCGGCCAGCACAAGAAGGTGGTGGCCTACGTCAACCAGGTCATCGGCACCTGCAAGACCGAACTGTCCATCGCTGAGGCGCCGTTCAAGGACGTGCCGATCATCGACCTGATCGGCCGGGTGCAGGCGGACACGGTGAAGGCGGCGCTGGCGTCCACCGAGTACGCGAACCTGCCGGTGCTGGCGCAGGCGGCGCCGTTCAACCGCACCGCGGTGATCCCCGCGGGCGACGTGCGGCTGCGGGACGCGGCGGGCCTGTACATCTACGAGAACACCCTGGAGGCGCGCGTCCTCACCGGTGCGCAGATCAAGGACTACCTGGAGTTCTCCGCCCGGTACTTCGCGCAGCTGGCGCCGAGTGCGCCGGTGGACCTGGGCACGCTGACCAACGCCGGGTCCACGCCGGACTACAACTACGACTCGGTGTACGGCGTCTCGTACGACATCGACATCGCGCAGCCGGCGGGCTCGCGGATCGTCGGCCTGTCGTACAACGGCGCGCCGATCGACCCGGCGGCGCAGTTCGTGCTGGCGGTGAACAACTACCGGGCGGGCGGCGGCGGCAACTTCCCGCACGTGGCGGCGGCGAAGCAGGTGTGGGCGAACTCGGAGGAGATCCGCAACACGATGATCTCCTGGGTGAAGGCGAAGGGCGTCATCGACCCGGCCGACTTCGGCGGCGTCTCCTGGCGCCTGGTCCGCGCGGGCGTGCCGCTGTTCTAGGACGCGTCTGCGGCCCCGCCCGTGCCGGCCTGTCCGGTGCGGGCGGGGCCGCTGCCGTACTCCCTCAGCCTGCGCACATCTCGTCGAGGAAGGCGTCGAGGACGCCGAGGTAGGTGTCGATGTCGGCGGTGTCGTGGGCGAAGCCGGCGTGCGGGCCGGAGGAGCCGATGGCGTCCCAGACGCCGCGGTTGGCGAAGTAGACCCGCCGCGTGTCGGTGAACAGCGGGTCGAGGCGGGCGTGTGCCTCGCGGGCGTTGCGGGGCAGCTCCGGTTGCAGGCAGTAGCCGGAGCGAGCGCCGAACCGGTGGGCTCTCCAGGGAAGTTCGCGGCTGCGGGCGGCGGCCTCGATGCCGTCGGCGAGGCGGTCGCCGAGCCGGGCGATCCGCTCGTGCTCGGCAGGTGTCATCAGCTCGGTGAGGACGACCTCGGCGCAGGCCAGGGACAGCGCATTGGCGAACAGTGTGCCGCCGAGCGCGAGCCCGACGGTGTCGCCGAGTTCGTCGGCGACCTGGGCGGCGACCAGGTCGCCGAGGTCGTCGGTCATGCCGAGGGCGCCGATCGGGATGCCGCCGCTGATGCCCTTGCCTCCGGTGACGAGGTCGGGCGCGATGCCGTAGTGGGTGACCGCGCCGCCGTAGCGGTCGAACTGGGTGTGGGTCTCGTCCATCACCAGCAGCGTGCCGTGGCGGGTGCAGGCCTCGCGCAGCCCGGGCAGGAAGTCCGGTTCGGGCAGGACGGTGCCGCAGTTGGTGAGCACGCCCTCGATCAGCACCGCCGCGCAGCTCCGGCGGCTCAGGACCCGCTCGACGGCGGCGAGGTCGTTGAAGTCGACGACGGCGAGGTCCGGCGGTGCGGCCAGTCCGGTGGCCTCCGGCACCAGCCCGGTGCCGTCGTCCGTCCACAGCGTCTCCTGCAGTTGGCCGTGGTACTTGCCGGCGAACAGCAGCACTCCCTGCCGGCCGGTCGCCACCCGGGCGATCCGCAGCGCCTCGGTGTTGGCGTTCGAGGCGGAGAGGCTGAACTGCCACTGCGGGAGGCCGAAGCGCAGCCGCAGCTGCTCGCACACGGCGAACGCGGCCTCGGACGGCAGGAACAGCTGGACGCCGCGGGCCGCCTGGGTGGCGACGGTCTCGGTGAGCCGCGGGTGTGCGTAGCCGAGGACGGTCGACATGTCGCCGACGTTGAAGTCGAGGTAGCCGTTGCCGTCGACGTCGGTGAAGGACGGCCCGCGGCCGTGGGCGACCCACAGCACCGGGGTCCGGTAGAAGCCGGCCATCCACTGCATGGGCACACCGCCGGGCATGCGGGTGCGCGCCCGGGCGGTCAGGGCCAGCGAGCCGGGCACCCGCACACGGAAGGCGGCGTCCTCGCGCTCGCGGATCGCCGCCAGGGCACGGCGCTGCCCGGCGCTGAGGGCGGGGGCTGTGGTGTCCATCGGCGTCCCCTTCGTGCTCCCGGCCGTCCGTGCTCGCGGCCGCGGTGCCCGGCCGGGCCGACCGAGGCGGGCTCGGCGGGCGCCGGCCGGACGGGAGCGGGTCAGGCGCGGCGGCGGACGGTCGAGGGCGGGGTGAGTTCCTGGCGGCCGCCGGTGGCGAGCATGCGGATCTCGTCCCGGTCGCTGATCTCGGCTCGGACGATGCCGCTGTCGTCGGTGTACACCGGGTGGCCGCCGGGGCCGAGGGTGCCGGTGGGGTGCACCACGACGATGTCATCGGTGTCCTGGCCGGGGTGCGGGAAGGAAAGCTCGTACTCGGTCATGGGGCACCTCCTCGGGCCGCGCGGGTGCGGGACCGCTCACCAGTGTCGCGCCGCGGCGCGGTCCGCGCGCTTCGGGAACCCGCGGACGGGGTGCTGCGTCCCACTGCCGTCCGATTGGTTCGTACCGGCAGGGGGTTGCGGGAATGCGCAGAGGTGTGGTCGGGGCGCTGCTGGCGCTGGTGCTGACGGGGTGCGCCAGCACGGTGGTGCCCGCGGGCCCCGGGGGCGGGCCGACCGGCGGCGGGGACGCGGCGCAGCGGCGGGCGGCGGAGGTCTCGGCGGCATGGCCGGGCTCGGCGCAGGAGAAGGTGTGGAGGTCGGGCTACTTCCCGGTGGACGTGCCGGCGGAGTGGCTGCCGAAGGAGGCGTTCCACAGCGGCGAGGACAAGGACGCGTACCAGTCGGGGCGGCTGGTGCTGGCGGGCGGGCTGCCGCAGACGTTCTCGGGGCTGACGCAGGTGCGGTGGGCGGACGGTTCGCAGCTGACGCTGCCGCTGCGGTCGGCGGACGCGGTGTTCCGGTCGCTTACGGAGGGCAGGCCGGGGTGCAACGGCCGGTGCGAGCACCCGCTGAAGGTGACCGGGGCGGAGCCGGGGACGCGGGAGGTGTCGACCAGCCGCGGCCGGGCGGAGATCCCCGTGTGGCGGTTCCGGGTGGCGGGCTACACGGACCCGTTCACGTATCCGGCGGTGGAGGGGCAGCAGCCGCCGTCCGCGCCTGCGAAGGAGGTGCCGGGGGCGCGCGGGGCGGCGTTCCTCTCGGTGTCGGCGGACGGCCGGACCCTGACGGCGACGGTGGCGCACGGCTCCTGCGAGCGGGTGGAGCGCACGGAGGCGTACGAGACGGAGGCGGCGGTGGTGCTGTACGTCCTGGTCCGGTCGACGGCGAAGCCCGGGACGGCGTGCAGCCTGGCGATGCACCTGTCGCCGGAGCAGTTCCGGCTGGCCCGCCCGCTGGACAACCGGGTGGTGCTCGACCTGGCCACCGGCGTCCCCCAACTCCCGAAGGGCGACCTCTCCCGCGGCCAGGACGGCGGCCAGTAGCCACCTCTCGGGGGCTGGCGGATGGGACTCGGGAGGGGCAGGACCGGCATCTCCTCGGCGCCCACCCGGCCGGCGAGGCGAGCGGGCCAGCCCGGAGGCGAGCGGGCGACACCCGCCCCGAGCCGAAGGGCCCGCCGGTGCCGAAAGGGAGGCGCGAGGGAGTGACGAAGGAGCGAGGGAGCGTGGGGGCACCTCCCAGCCGCCGGGCTGGGGGAGACCGTCGGCGCCGGGCCAAGAGGGCCCGGAGGCGAGCGGGCGACGAACCATCCCTGCTCAGGGCGCAGGCGGTGTGAGGGCGGTGCGGTCCTGCGGCCCGGCCGTGCGTTCCAGGAGCACTAGCGCGGGGATGGCGGCGAGGGCCGTGGCGGCGAGGAAGAGCCAGGGCAGGACGGCGCCGTGGCCGAGGAGGAGGGTGAGCAGGGCGGGGGCGGTGACCTGCCCGAGCGTCCAGGAGAGCTGGTACACGGCGAGGTAGCGGCCGCGCATCGCGGGGTGGGCGAGGTGGACGCTGAGGTTCTCGGCGAACGGGGTGGCCATGGTCTCGGCGGTGTTGTAGACGACCATCGCGGCGTACAGGCCGGCCAGGACGGCCCAGCCGGGTGCGGCGGAGAGGGCGGCGAAGAGGCCGAAGGCGATCGCGTTGAGGCCGTGGGCGGCAGCGATGACCCGGGTGGGACGGAAGCGTTCGAGGCGGCGGGTGACGGCGGTCTGGGTGAGGACGACCTGGGCGCTGTTGAGGACGAGCAGGGAGCCGGCGACCCAGGCCTGCTGGTGGAGGCCGTCGGTGAGGTAGACGGCGAGCAGCAGGCTGAGGACGAGCGTCGCGAAGACGTTGGCGAGGTTGACGGTGACGAGGAGCAGGTAGCGGCGGTCGCTCAGGACGGTGCGGTAGCTGCCCGGGGCGGGGGTGCCGGCGGGTGCGGTGCGGGCCGGCGGGTGGGCGGGGCGCCAGGTGGCGAGCAGCGCGGCGGCGGTGAGGAAGCTGGCGGCGTTGAGGAGGGCGGTGGCGCGCAGTCCGGTGGTGCCGCCGACGGCGAGGAGGAGGGCGCCGAGGGCGCCGCCGAGGGCGAGTCCGGCGTTGCGGAGGGTGCTGACGAGGGCGAACCAGCGGGTGCGGCGGGTCTCGTCGGCGGCGAGGACGACGAGGCCGGTGCTGGAGGTCCAGTAGGCGGCGTGGCCGATCTGGGCGAGCAGGATGACGGCGACGATCTGCCAGGACCGGTGGGCGAGCAGGAAGCCGGCGTAGCCGAGGGCCGAGAGCAGGTTGGCGGCGGTGGCGACGGCGCGGGCGCCGTAGCGGTCGAGGACGGGTCCGGTGAGCACGGCGGTGGGCAGGGCGAGGAGCCGGCCGAGGCTGATGGCGGCGCCGACGGCGGTGAGGGTGAGCGAAGTGGTGCGGACGAAGTAGACGACGGTGAAGGTGAGGATGAGGCCGCTGCCGAGGCTGTCGACGAGGTGGGCGCCGAGGAGGGGGCGCTGCCCCGCGGTGTCGGGCAGGCCGAGGCGGCCGGCGAGGGTGTGGCGGCCGGTGCGGCCGGCGACGCGGCTGCGCGGCAGGTCGGGGGTGGTGGTGGGCATGACCCCGATCCTGCGCCGGGTGACGGGGCGGCAGAATTGATTTCGTCCTGGTGGAATCCTGGGGCGGAATCCCGGGGGTGGAGTGGGGCGGGGTGAGGTGCGGTGCTGACGCTGCGGTTCTCGGCGCAGGATCTGGCGGTGACCCGGTTCGCGTGTTCGCCGCTGACCGAACTCACCAACAGCGTGCAGGTGTTGAAGGAGCCGGGCGAGCACGGGGTGCATCTGCCGTGGGTGCGGGAGGCGCGGCGGCGGCTGGCGGGTGTGGAGTTCGCGCTGCTGGCGGAGCTGGTGCCGATCCCGGCGGTGTACACGCCGGACTTCCTGACCCCGGTGCCGGCGTCCTCGGCGCCGGGGATCGAGGAGGAGCTGGCGGGGCTGGCGGCGGTGCCGGCCGCGCAGGTGCGGGCGGACCTGGACCGCTGGGCGGGGCCGATGCCGCCGCTGGTGGCGGCGCTGCGGGCGGATCCGGAGGCGGGGCTGGCCCGGTTGGCGGGTGAGGTGCGGGCGTACTGGGCGGCGGCGGTGGAGCCGTTCTGGGGCCGGATCGCGCGGCTGGTGGAGGGCGAGATCCTGTACCGGGCGCGGCAGATGTCGGCGGGCGGTCCGGCGGCGCTGTTCGCGGACCTGCATCCGCGGGTGTCGTGGGAGCGGGGGACGCTGCGGGTGCGGCACATCTGGTTCCGGGCGGAGCGCCGGCTGGACGGCGAGCGGGGGCTGGTGCTGGTGCCGTCGGTGTTCGCGTGGCCGGGGGTGTACTCGCAGACCGATCCGCCGGGGCGGCCCGGGCTGGTGTATCCGCCGCGCGGGGTGGCGACGCTGTGGGAGGCGCCGGCGGCCGCCCCGGACGGCCTGGCGGGGGTGCTGGGGCGGGCGCGGGCGCAGTTGCTGGTGGAGTTGGCGGCGCCGGCGTCGACGACCGAACTGGCCCTGCGGACGGGCCTGTCGGTGCCGAACGTGTCGCACCATCTGGCGGCGCTGCATGCGGCGGGACTGGTGGCACGGCACCGCAGTGGCCGCAGCGTCCTGTACCTGCGCACGCCGGTGGCGGAGGCCCTCGTGGGGGCAGGCGGCTGAGCGGGCTCGCCGTCAGGGCGGTCGGACGCCCCTGTCGGACATGGCCGGGTGCCTTGGACGGCTAGCGCGGAGCGAGGTCCCGCAGGCGGGCGAGGGCGGCGTCCGAGGGCCCGGTGTCGTAGGACCGCAGGGTGCGGCCGTCGGGCGGGGTGAGGAGGGTCTCCGTCATGGGACGGACGCTACCGGCCGGGACCGACGACGGGCCCCGGCCGACAGTGCGTCAGAACGGCCGCGTCAGAACGGGAAGCGGCTGCGGCCGTGCTGGATGGAGATCCACTTGACGGTGGTGAAGGCCTCCACCGTGGCGTCGCCGTTGAGGCGGCCGACGCCGGAGTTCTTCTCGCCGCCGAAGGGGACGATCGGCTCGTCGGCGATGGTGCCGTCGTTGATGTGGATCATGCCGGTGTCGATCCGCCGGGCGAACCGGACGCCGCGCTCGATGTTGCCGGTGTGGACGGCGCCGCTGAGGCCGAACGGGGTGTCGTTGGCGATCTGGACGGCCTCGTCGTCGCCGTCGAAGGGCACCACGACGACGACCGGGCCGAAGATCTCGCGGCGCAGCACGGGGGCGTCGTGCGGGAGGCCGGTGAGGACGACCGGGTCCATCAGCGTGCCGACGGTGCTGCCGCGGAGCAGGACCTCGGCGCCGCCGGCGACGGCCTCGTCGACCTGGGCGGTGATGGCGTCGGCCTGGGCGGAGTTGATGAGCGGGCCGATGTCGGTGCCCGGGTCCCGGGGGTCTCCGACGGTGAGGGTGCGGATCTTGGCGACGAACCTGGCGGTGAACTCGTCGAGGACGGAGCGGTCGACGAGGACGCGGTTGGCGGCCATGCAGACCTGGCCCTGGTGGGCGAAGCGGCTGAAGACGGCGGCGTCGACGGCGTAGTCGAGGTCGGCGTCGTCGAGGACGACGAGGGCGCTGTTGCCGCCGAGTTCGAGGACGGTCCGCTTGAAGTGCGAGGCGGCGACGGTGGCCACGTGCCGGCCGACGTTGTCGGAGCCGGTGAAGGCGATGACCTTGGGGACGGGGTGCTCGATGAAGGCGTCGCCGATCTCGGCGATGTCGGTGAGGACGACGTTGAGCAGGCCGGCGGGCAGGCCGGCGTCCTCGAAGAGCTTGGCGATCAGGGTGCCGCCGGTGATCGGGGCGTCCTGGTGGGGCTTGAGGACGACGCCGTTGCCGAGGGCGAGGGCGGGGGCGACGGCCTTGAGGGAGAGGAACAGCGGGAAGTTGAACGGGCTGATGACGCCGACGACGCCGACCGGGAGGCGGTAGAGCCGGTTCTCCTTGCCGTCGATCGGCGAGGGCAGGATGCGGCCCTCGGCACGCAGCGAGAGCTGCATGCACTCGCGGAGCATGTCCTTGGAGAGGGAGAGCTCGAAGGCGGCCTTGAGCCGGGTGCCGCCGAGTTCGGCGATGATGGTGTCGGTGATCTCCTGCTCGCGCTCCTCGAGGAGGCGCAGGGCGCGTTCGAAGACGAGGCGGCGGGTGTAGGGGTTGGTCTCGGCCCAGGTGCGCTGGGTGCGCTGGGCGGCGCGGTAGGCCTGGTCGACCTCGCCGGCGGTGGCGACGGTGATGGCGGCGAGCTTCTCCCCGTTGTACGGGTTGATGTCGACGATGTCCCACGAGCCGCTGCCGGGGCACCACCGGCCGTCGATGTACTGCTGCGACAGTTCCGTGAAGTGAGACATCCGCTGCCTTTCGGTGAGGTCCGCCCTCGTGACCGGATTTGACGGAACCTCATCCTACTGACCGTCGATCAGATGTCCTGAAGAACGGAGCGGAGAAGTGCGAGTGAATCCTCCGGGGTCAGGCTCGCCGCGCTGAGCCGGCGCAGCGCCGCGCTGTACTCGGCGACCTCGGACCGCCGGTCGAGGTAGAGGGCGCTGGTGAACTGCTCCAGGTAGACGACGTCGGGCAGCTCCGGTTCGGCGAAGCCGAGGACGGAGAAGGCGCCGGCCTCCGCGCCGGGCAGGTCGGTGCCGAGCGGCACCACCTGCAGGGTGACGTCGGGTCGGTCGGCTGCCTCCAGGAGGTGACGCAGCTGGCCGCGCATGACCTCCGGACCGCCGGAGGGCCGGCGCAGCGCGGCCTCGTCGATGACGGCGTGCAGGGCGGGGGTGCGGCCGCCGGCGAGGATCTGCTGGCGGCGCATCCGGACGGCGACCCGGCGGTCGACCTCCTGCGCGGTGGCGCGGTGCCGGCCGAGCAGGACGACGGCGCGGGCGTAGGCCTCGGTCTGCAGCAGGCCGGGGACGAACTGGATCTCGTAGCTGGAGATGTGGGCGGCGGCCTCCTCCAGGCCGAGGTAGGTCTGGAACCAGGTGGGGACGACGTCCTCGTACCCGTGCCACCAGGAGACGGCGTTGGCCTCGGGGATGAGGCCGAGCAGGGTGGTGCGTTCCTCGCCCTGGTCGACGCCGTAGAGGGTGAGCAGGTCGGCGACGTCGCGCTCCTTGAAGCCGACCCGGCCGAGCTCCATCCGGCTGATCTTGGACTCGGACGCCCGGATCGAGTAGCCGGCCTCCTCGCGGGTCACGCCGCGGGCCTCGCGCAGCCGCCGCAGCTGGGAGCCCAGCAGCAGCCGGTGCGCGGTGACCCCGCCACCCGTGTGGAGCATGCTCATCGCGCCGACCTCCGTGTCCGGTAAGGCAGTTGCCCCGTCGGGCGCAGTCTGCCACCCGGGTCCGACAGTCGGAAGGGCGCGCCGGTCCGCTCCCAGCCGATTGGCAGGAAAGCCGCCGGTTTGCGGCCCCGGTCCGACGCCGGCGGGGCGGTGTACGGGCCGTCGGCGTCCGAACAGCAGGCAGCGCCTGCCCCCAACTGGTCGGGGAGTGGGCAGGCGCTGCAACCGCATGGTCCCGGCGGCTCTGGCGGGTCGCGGTGTACTGCAGCCGGAGGTGCCTCCGGTAGTACGGGGTGTGTCAGACCACCAGCGGGCGGTCGGTGGGGCGGATCGGTGCGGGCAGCGGCGTCTTGCCGCCCAGGAACTTGTCCACCGCGGCGGCGGCGGACCGTCCCTCGGCGATCGCCCAGACGATGAGCGACTGGCCGCGGCCTGCGTCACCGCAAACGTACACGCCCTCGACGTTCGTGGCGAACTTGTCGTCACGGGCCACGTTGCCCCGGTTGTCCAGCTCGACGCCGAGCTGTTCGACCAGGCCGTTCTTGACGTCGGTTCCGGTGAAGCCCATGGCCAGGGTGACGAGCTGGGCCGGGATGGCGCGCTCGCTGCCGGGCACCTGCTCGAACCTGCCGTCCTTGAACTCGACCTCGACGAGGTGGAGCTGCTGGACGTTGCCGTCCTCGTCGCCGCTGAAGTGGGTGGTGGAGACGGAGTAGATCCGCTCGCCGCCCTCCTCGTGCGCGGAGGTGACCTTGTAGGTCATCGGCATGGTCGGCCAGGGCTGGTGGCCGGGGCGCTCGTCGCCGGGCCGCGGCATGATCTCCAGCTGGGTGACGGAGGCCGCGCCCTGGCGGTGGGCGGTGCCGACGCAGTCCGCGCCGGTGTCGCCGCCGCCGATGACGACCACGTGCTTGCCCTTGGCGCTGATCGGGGAGTCGACGTAGTCGCCCTCCTGCACCTTGTTGGCCAGCGGCAGGTACTCCATGGCCTGGTGGATGCCGGTCAGCTCCCGGCCCGGGACGGGCAGGTCGCGGGCGGTGGTGGCGCCGGCCGCGATGACGACGGCGTCGAAGCGCTCGCGCAGCTGCTGGCCGGTGATGTCCTCGCCGACGTGGACGCCGGTGCGGAAGCGGGTGCCCTCCGCGCGCATCTGCTCGATGCGGCGGTTGATGTGGCGCTTCTCCATCTTGAACTCGGGGATGCCGTAGCGCAGCAGGCCGCCGACGCGGTCGGCGCGCTCGTACACGACCACGGTGTGGCCGGCCCGGGTGAGCTGCTGGGCGGCGGCCAGGCCGGCCGGGCCGGAGCCGACGACGGCCACGGTCTTGCCGGAGAGGCGCTCCGGGACCTGCGCGGCGACGCCGCCGCGGTCCCAGGCCTTGTCGATGATGGTGACCTCGACGTTCTTGATGGTCACCGCGTCCTGGTTGATGCCGAGGACGCACGCCGACTCACAGGGCGCCGGGCAGAGGCGGCCGGTGAACTCCGGGAAGTTGTTGGTGGCGTGCAGGCGCTCGATGGCGCCCGCCCAGTCGTCCCGGTAGGCCAGGTCGTTCCACTCGGGGATGAGGTTCCCGAGCGGGCAGCCGTTGTGGCAGAACGGGATGCCGCAGTCCATGCAGCGGCCGGCCTGCTTGGTGATGATCGGCAGGAGGCTGCGCTCGACGTAGACCTCGTTCCAGTCCCGCAGACGGACGTCCACGGGACGGCGCTCGGCCAGCTGCTTGGGCGTGGTCAGGAAGCCCTTGGGGTCAGCCATGTGCCGCCTCCATCATCTTGCGAGTGGTCTCGGACTCGGAGAGCCCGTCGCGCTCAGCGGCGTCCTTGGCGGCGAGCACAGCCTTGTAGTCGGTCGGCATGATCTTGGAGAAGCGGGAGACGCCGCTGCCCCAGTCCGCCAGGAGTTCGGCGGCGACGGTGGAGCCGGTCTCCTCGTAGTGCTGCTGCACGGTCTCGCGCAGCCAGTCGCGGTCCTTCGCGTCCGGGGCCTCGATGCCGACCATGCCGCCGTTGACATTGGCCGGGCGCAGGTCGAGGACGTACGCGATGCCGCCGGACATGCCGGCCGCGAGGTTGCGCCCGGTCTCGCCGAGGACGACGACCCGGCCGCCGGTCATGTACTCGAGGCCGTGGTCGCCCACGCCCTCGACGACCAGGGTGGCACCGGAGTTGCGGACGGCGAAGCGCTCGCCGGCCTTGCCGCGCAGGTGGATGCGGCCGCCGGTGGCGCCGTAGCCGATGGTGTTGCCGGCGATGACGTGGTTCTGGGCGTCGGCGCCGATGGCCGCGGCGTCGCGGGCCGGGCGGACGACGATCACGCCGCCGGACAGGCCCTTGCCGACGTAGTCGTTGGCGTCGCCCTCCAGCCGCAGGGTCACGCCCTGGGGCACGAAGGCGCCGAACGACTGGCCGGCGGAGCCGGTGAAGGTCACGTCGATGGTGCCCTCGGGCAGGCCCTCGCCGCGGTACTTCTTGGTGACCCGGTTGCCGAGCATGGTGCCGACCGTGCGGTTGACGTTGCGGATCGGCAGCTGGATGCGGACGGCCTCGCCGCGCTCCAGGGCGTCCTCGGCCAGCTCGATGAGCTGGTTGTCGAGGGCCTTGTCGAGCGAGTGGTCCTGCACGGTGGTGTTGTGCAGGGCCGCGCCCTCGGGGAGCTCGGGCACGTGGAAGAGCGGCGCCAGGTCGAGGCCGGCGGCCTTCCAGTGGTCGATCGCGGCGGCCGCGTCGATGTGCTCGGCGTGGCCGACGGCCTCCTCGATGGAGCGGAAGCCCAGCTCGGCGAGGATCTCGCGGACCTCCTCGGCGATGAACTCGAAGAAGTTCACCACGAACTCGGGCTTGCCGGAGAAGCGCTCGCGGAGCACCGGGTTCTGGGTGGCGACGCCGACCGGGCAGGTGTCCAGGTGGCAGACGCGCATCATGATGCAGCCGGAGACCACCAGCGGGGCGGTCGCGAAGCCGAACTCCTCGGCGCCCAGCAGGGCGGCGATGACGACGTCGCGGCCGGTCTTCAGCTGGCCGTCGGTCTGCACGACGATGCGGTCGCGCAGGCCGTTCAGCAGCAGGGTCTGCTGGGTCTCGGCGAGGCCGAGCTCCCAGGGTCCGCCCGCGTGCTTGAGCGAGGTCAGCGGCGAGGCGCCGGTGCCGCCGTCGTGGCCGGAGACGAGCACCACGTCGGCGTGCGCCTTGGAGACGCCGGCGGCGACGGTGCCGACGCCGACCTCGGAGACCAGCTTCACGTGGATGCGGGCCTCGGGGTTGGCGTTCTTGAGGTCGTGGATCAGCTGAGCCAGGTCCTCGATGGAGTAGATGTCGTGGTGCGGCGGCGGGGAGATCAGGCCGACACCCGGGGTGGAGTGCCGGGTCTTCGCGACCCACGGGTACACCTTGTGGCCGGGCAGCTGGCCGCCCTCGCCGGGCTTGGCGCCCTGGGCCATCTTGATCTGGATGTCGTCCGCGTTGACCAGGTACTCGCTGGTGACGCCGAAACGGCCGGAGGCGACCTGCTTGATCGCGGAGCGGCGCTCCGGGTCGTACAGGCGCTCCGGGTCCTCGCCGCCCTCACCGGTGTTGGACTTGCCGCCCAGCCGGTTCATGGCGATCGCGAGGGTCTCGTGCGCCTCCATCGAGATGGAGCCGTAGGACATCGCGCCGGTGGAGAAGCGCTTGACGATCTCGGAGACCGGCTCGACCTCGTCGATCGAGATCGGGGTGCGGCCCTTGGCGTCCAGCGCGAACAGGCCGCGCAGCGTCATCAGGCGCTCGGACTGCTCGTTCACCCGGGAGGTGTACTGCTTGAAGATGTCGTACCGCTTGTTGCGGGTGGAGTGCTGCAGGCGGAAGACGGTGTCCGGGTCGAACAGGTGCGGCTCGCCCTCGCGGCGCCACTGGTACTCGCCGCCGATCTCCAGCGCGCGGTGCGCGGCCGGGATGCCGGAGGCCGGGTAGGCCTTGGCGTGGCGGGCGGCGGTCTCCTTGGCGATCTCGTCCAGGCCGATGCCGCCGAGCTTGGTGGTGGTGCCGGCGAAGTAGTTGTCGACCAGCTCCTGGGAGAGGCCGATCGACTCGAAGACCTGGGCGCCGCGGTACGAGGCCACGGTGGAGATGCCCATCTTCGACATGACCTTGAGCACGCCCTTGCCGAGCGCCTTGATCAGGTTCTTGATGGCCTTCTCGGGCTCGACGCCCTCGATGAAGACGCCCTGCGCGACGAGGTCCTCGACGGACTCCATCGCCAGGTACGGGTTGACCGCGCCGGCGCCGTAGCCGACCAGCAGCGCGACGTGGTGCACCTCGCGGACGTCGCCGGCCTCGACGATCAGGGACACCTGGGTGCGCTGCTTGGTGCGGATCAGGTGGTGGTGGATCGCGGAGGTGAGCAGCAGCGAGGGGATCGGCGCGTGCTCGGCGTCCGAGTGGCGGTCGGAGAGGACCACGATGCGGGCGCCGTCGGCGATCGCCGCGTCGGCCTCGGCGGCGATCTCGGCGAGGCGGGTGGCGAGGCCCGCGCCGCCGGTGGAGACCTTGTACAGGCCGGACAGCGTGACGGCCTTCAGGCCGGACTGGTCGCCGTCGGCGTTGATGTGGATGAGCTTGGCCAGCTCGTCGTTGTCGATCACCGGGAAGGTGATGCCGACGGAGCGGCAGTGCGACGGAGAGGCGTCGAGCAGGTTGCCCTCGGGGCCGAGGTTGCTCAGCAGCGAGGTGACGAGCTCCTCGCGGATGGCGTCCAGCGGCGGGTTGGTGACCTGCGCGAAGAGCTGCACGAAGTAGTCGAACAGCAGGCGCGGCTTCTCGGAGAGCGCGGCGATCGGCGAGTCGGTGCCCATCGAGCCGAGCGCCTCGCCGCCGGTCTTGGCCATCGGCGCCAGGATGACGCGCAGCTCCTCCTCGGTGTAGCCGAAGGTCTGCTGACGGCGGGTCACCGAGGCGTGGGTGTGGGCGATGTGCTCGCGCTCGGGGAGCTTGGCGAGCTGGATCTGCCCGGCGGCGACCCACTCCTCGTAGGGGTGCTCGCCGGCGAGGGCGGACTTGATCTCCTCGTCCTCGACGATGCGGCCCTCGGCCGTGTCGACCAGGAACATCTTGCCGGGCTGCAGGCGGCCCTTCTTGGCGACCCGCTCCTGGTCGATGTCGAGCACGCCGACCTCGGAGGAGAGGACGACCAGGCCGTCCTCGGTGATCCAGTAGCGGGCGGGGCGCAGGCCGTTGCGGTCGAGGACGGCGCCGACCTGGGTGCCGTCGGTGAAGGTGACGCAGGCCGGGCCGTCCCAGGGCTCCATCAGGTTGGAGTGGTACTGGTAGAAGGCGCGGCGGGACGGCTCCATGGTGGCGTGGTTCTCCCACGCCTCCGGGATCATCATCAGCACCGCGTGCGGCAGCGAGCGGCCGCCGAGGTGGAGCAGCTCCAGGACCTCGTCGAAGGAGGCCGAGTCGGAGTGGTCCGGGGTGCAGATCGGGAAGATCCGGTCGAGACCGCGCCCGTTCGAGTCGGCCGGGATGAGGTCGGTGGCGAGCTGGGACTCGCGGGCGGTCATCCAGTTCCGGTTGCCCTTGACCGTGTTGATCTCGCCGTTGTGCGCGACGAAGCGGTACGGGTGGGCGAGCGGCCAGCTCGGGAAGGTGTTGGTGGAGAACCGCGAGTGCACCAGGCCGATGGCGGAGGCGTAGAGCCGGTCCGACAGGTCGGGGAAGAAGGGCTCCAGCTGGCCGGTGGTCAGCATGCCCTTGTAGACGATGGTGCGGGCGGACAGCGACGGGAAGTACACGCCGCTCTCGCGCTCGGCGCGCTTGCGGACGACGAAGGCGATCCGGTCGAGCTCGATGCCGGCCTTCTCGGCGTGCGCGACGCTCTGCCCGGCCGGCACGGACGCGAGGAAGAGCTGGCGGAAGCGCGGCATGACCGTGCGGGCGGTGGCGCCCAGCAGGTCGGGGGTGACCGGGACGTCGCGCCAGCCGAGGACGGTCAGGCCCTCCTCGGCGGCGATGGTCTCGACGGCGGCGACCGCCGCGGTGTCGGCGGCGTCCTCGTCGGGGAGGAAGGCGATGCCCACCGCGTACGAGCCGGCGGCCGGCAGCTCGAAGGACACCTTGGAGCGCAGGAAGGCGTCCGGGATCTGGGTCAGGATGCCCGCGCCGTCACCGGAGTCCGGCTCGGCGCCGGTGGCGCCGCGGTGCTCCAGGTTGCGCAGGACGGTCAGCGCCTGGTCGACGACAGTGTGGTCGGCGATGCCGGTCAGCGTGGCGACGAAGCCGACGCCGCAGGCGTCGTGCTCGTTTCGCGGGTCGTACAGGCCCTGAGCAGCAGGTCGTGCATCCGGCACGAGCGCGTACGGGCGGCTGGCCTGCGCGGGCTCGTTGGCGGAGTGCATGGATGCAGACAGCATCGGCTCTCCCGTCGTCGTCTTGTGGCTTGGGAGCACACCTTCCGGCGGGGACCGGAGGGGCTTGGTGCATTAAGGGACGACGTTGGCCCTCTGCGATTTTTCGTGCAGGTTACATGATGCCGGAGATCTTGCGAAGTGGAACAAGGCGTCCATATGGCGGACATAACCCGCAGGTCAGCGGCGGTTACCGGTTAGTAGGACCGGCCCGGATCAACGCGCAGCAGTGCGCGTGTTTCCACCAGTGTGCCCAACGGTCGCACGGGTGAAACAGAGGCGAAACGCCCCGTCCATGCAGGTGTGTGCACCGCTCCTGCGATTCCATCCCACACGACCGATCGGTGGGATGGAATCGAGGGCCGGAAGCCGCCGCGGAGAGCGTAGAACAGGCACAGACCACCGGCCCATGTGTGGAACGTCACGCGCACCTCGGCATATCCATGCGGTGCGCTGTGGCATCGCACGAGGTCAGCCGAGCTGCCCGCCGATCAGGCGGCCCAGCAGGAAGGTCAGACCGGCGGCCGCCCCGCCCAGCGCCAGCTGCCGCAGGCCGCTGAACCACCAGCTGCGCGCGGTCACCCGGGCGACCACCGCGCCGCACAGGAACAGGCCGACCGCCGAGGTGATCAGGGCGGGCCAGAGCGCGGTCGCGCCCAGCAGGTACGGCAGCAGCGGCAGCAGCGCGCCCACCGCGAAGCAGGCGAAGGAGGAGGCGGCGGCGACCAGCGGCGAGGGCAGGTCGTCCGGGTCGACACCGAGCTCCTCGCGGGCGTGCACGGCGAGGGTCTGCTCCGGGTCGCGGGACAGCTGCCGGGCCACCTCGTGCGCCAGCTCGGGCTCGACGCCCTTGGCCACGTACAGCTGGGCGAGCTCGGCGAGCTCACCGTGCGGGTTGCGGTGCAGCTCGATCCGCTCGGCCTCGATCTCGGCCTCGACCAGCTCGCGCTGGGAGGCGACCGAGGTGTACTCCCCCGCCGCCATCGAGAAGGCGCCGGCGGCGAGGCCCGCGAGGCCGGTGAGAATCACCGCGCTGTGGCCGGCGTCGCCGCCGACCACGCCGCTCACCAGGGCGAGGTTGGAGACCAGGCCGTCCATCGCGCCGAAGACCGCGGGCCGCAGCCAGCCGCCGTTCACGTCGCGGTGGTGTCCCTCCTCCGGGATCCGCGGCTTCGGCTCGTCGGTGGCGGTCGGGTGTGTGGCGGTACTCATGCGCGTTCGGCCTCCGGTCGGACGTTCCCCCCCCTGCTCAGCCGGACACGGCGTCGTCACCGTGGGCCTGGGCCGGGCTGCCGGCAGGGCTCTACGCGTTCGAACGTAGCCCTTTGACCTGCGACTTTCCAGCAAAGTAAGGCTGTCCGAACATGCCGGCGGCCGCCCTCCACACGGGGTGGCGAGCGGCCGTCGGACGGGCGTTCGGGCAGGTCAGACCGGCTGCTCCGGGGTGGCGTCGGCCGGCGCGGCGGTGCGCTCGGCGCCGGAGGTGCTGTCCGAGGAGCGGGACGGACCGTCCTCGGAGGCCTCCGCGTGGGCCGCCGGGTCGATGGAGTCCGGCGCCTCCCGGCCCGGGCGCAGCCGGGAGGAGACGACCAGGTAGACCACGGCCCCCACGAAGACGACGATCGACGTCCAGTCGTTGAGGCGCAGGCCCAGGATGTGGTGCGCCTCGTCGATGCGCAGGTACTCGATCCAGAACCGGCCGACGGTGTAGGCGGCGACGTAGAGCGCGAAGGCCCGGCCGTGGCCGAGGGTGAAGCGGCGGTCCGCCCAGATCACCAGCAGCGCCACGCCGACGCACCACAGCGACTCGTACAGGAAGGTCGGGTGGAAGACGCCCTCGACGACGGTGCCGTCCGGCTCCACCTTGTGGATCTCCAGGCCCCAGGGCAGGGTGGTCGGCTTGCCGTACAGCTCCTGGTTGAACCAGTTGCCCCAGCGGCCGAAGGCCTGGGCGAGCGCGATGCCGGGCGCGATGGCGTCGGCGTAGGCGGGCAGCGGTACGCCGCGGCGGCGGCAGCCGATCCACGCGCCGAGCGCGCCGAGCGCGATCGCGCCCCAGATGCCGAGGCCGCCCTCCCAGATCTTGAAGGCGTTCCACGGGTTCTTGCCGTCACCGAAGTACAGCTGGTGGTCGGTGATCACGTGGTACAGCCGGCCGCCGACCAGGCCGAAGGGCACCGCCCAGACGGCGATGTCGCCGACCGTGTGCTTGGCACCGCCCCGGGCGACCCAGCGCTTGCTGCCGAGCCAGACCGCGACGACGACGCCGATGATGATGCAGAACGCGTAGGCGCGCAGCGGGACCGGCCCCAGATAGAGGACGCCCCGCGACGGGCTCGGGATGTATGCGAGATCCATGGCAGGGTCGACGCTACCGTGTCCCGGCCGCGGTACCGGCACCGGCGCGGGTCACAGCTTCCGAACAGTCGCGGGGCGGCGGGGCCGGGCGGCGGCCGGGACGGGTCAGGGGCCGGAACGGACGGTCAGGGGGTGGCCTCCGCGCTCGGCGCCTGGGCGGCCGGTGAGCCGGTGGTGCCGAGCTTCTTGCCCTGGTTGGCCTCGTCGACCCACTTCACGAGGTTGTCCGGGGAGATCTGCTCGTCGCCCTTCTTCGGGTAGATCGGGGTGCCGTTCAGCAGCAGGGTGGGGGTGGACTTGAACCCGGACTTGTCGAAGTCCTGCTGGACGGCGGAGACCCAGCCGCTGTACGTGTTGTCGTTGACGCAGGCCCGGAAGGCGGGGGTGTCGAGGCCCGGGACCTGCTTGGCGAGGTCGAGCAGGGCCGCCTTGTCGCCGTAGGTGTCGGCGGTCTCCGGCGGCTGGTTCTTGTAGAGCACGTCGTGGTAAGCGCGGAACTTGCCCGCGTCCTGCGCGCAGGCGAGCGCGTTGGCGCCGTACTTGGAGCCCTTGCCGCCGAGCGAGCGGTCGATGAACGACACGATGTGGTAGTTCGCGGTGATCTTGCCCGCGTCCTCCAGTTCGTTGACGGTCTGCACGAAGGACTGCTCGAAGCTGCCGCAGGCGGGGCAGCGCGGGTCCTCGTAGACGGTCAGCACGGAGGGGGCGTCGGCGGCGCCGGAGGGGATGACGAGGTTCTTGTCGCCGATGGTGCCGGTGGGGGCGGCGGTCGGCGTCTCCGGCTTGGAGCGCTCGTTCTGCACGAGCACGCCGGTGACGACGGCGGCGGCGATCACCGCGAGCGCCACGCCGCCGACCACGAGCTGCTTCTTGCGGCGGCCGCGCGCCTCGTCGGCGGCGCGCTGCTGGAGCATGCGCTCGCGGGCGGTGCGCTTTCCTTCTCGGTTCTTGTCGCTCATGGGTGCTGTTTCCAAGGCCGTGTCCGGTCGTCGGGGGTCGGATGTCGGGGGGTGTCCCGCGGCGGGGACGGGTGTCAGGCGGCGAGCCAGGAGTCGACGGAGAACTTCGTCCTCGGCCGGACGAGCAGCCAGACGGCGAGGAGCAGGAAGCCGGTGTCGCGGAGGATCTCCTGGAGGTACTCGGTCTTGGAGGCGTCGACCGCGCCGCCGCCGCCGAAGCAGCCGCAGTCGATGGAGATGCCGCGGGCCCAGGCCGAGGCGATGCCGGCGATGAAGGTGAGCAGCAGCAGCGCGGAGACCGCGGCGACCAGCCGGGCGCCGAGGCCGATCAGCAGCAGCAGGGCGAGCGCCAGCTCCAGGAACGGCAGGCCGTAGCCGACCGGCTTGACCAGCGACTCGGGCAGGATCTCGTAGGCCCGGACGGCCTGGGCGGCCTCGGCGGGATCCGAGATCTTGGCGAGCCCCGCCCAGCCCCAGACCAGCGCCAGGCCGAGCCGGGCGGCCAGGCCGATCCACTCCGCGGCCGGCCCGGAGAGCACGCGTCGGAGCCCTCCGTCGGCGTGCGGCCGGATCGTCTGCGGACTGGCCATGGCTCTCCCCCTGGGCGTGTGCGGCTCGGTGCGGCGGGCCGCGGCGGCGGCTCCTGACGGTTGAACCGTAGAGGAAGAAGTACGGTTCCTCCGCATTGACGAATTAAGCCGAAAGGGTGAGATTTTCGACGCTGATGTCCGGCTTGTTCTAACGGGCCTGACGGTCCGTCCGACCACAGCGGCCGACCGGCGTGTCGGAGGTCGCGGGCGGGCGCCCCTGCGGAGCCGACTCCGCGGCGCCGAGCTCGGCGAGGGCCGCGGCCGCGCCGACACAGGCGCGGGTGTCCCGGTCGGCCTGTTCGGCACCGCGTCTGGCCAGTGCCTGTTCGGCCGACGCCTGCACCCCGAGGGCCGCGCCGAGGGCGAGGGCGGCGGCGGCCGCGCGGATCAGGACGGCACGGTGCAGGAACGGCACGGGCGGGCCTCTCGACGGTCGGGCGGTTGCGAGGTGCACGAACCACGGGGCGCGGACGGCACCGTCAACCCGTCCCTCCGCTCAACGCGGGTCAATCGCGCCCGATGCGCCGAGCGCCCACTCTCCACTCGTCCGGGTGAACCCGAAGCCTCCCGGGAACGCCGACGGCCCGCCGCCTCGTACAAGAGGTGGCGGGCCGTCGGGTGGTGCGGGTCGGGCGGTGCGGTCGGGCTACCGGCGCCGGACGCCCGCCGCGAGGTCGGCGGCGAGCGCCCGTACGGCGTCCAGGGCCGCGGCGGTGTCGCCGTCGGCGTCGAGGATGCGCTGGACGAAGGCCGAGCCGACGATCACGCCGTCGGCGAAGCCGGCGACCTCGGCGGCCTGGTCGGCGGTCGAGACGCCGAGGCCGACGCAGACCGGCAGGTCGGTGGTGGCCCGGGTGCGGGCGACCAGGTCCTCGGCGAGGTTGCCGACCCGGGCCCGGGTGCCGGTGACACCCATGACGGCGGCCGCGTAGACGAAGCCGGAGCCGGCCGCGGTGACCTCGGCGAGCCTGGCGTCCTTGCTGCTGGGGGCGACCACGAACACGGTGTCCAGGCCGTGCTCGCCCGCCGCCTTCCGCCACTCCTCGGACTCCTCGACCGGGAGGTCGGGCAGGATGCAGCCCGCTCCCCCGGCGGCGGCCAGGTCGGCGGCGAACCGGGCGACGCCGTACCGGTCGACGGGGTTCCAGTAGGTCATGACCAGGACGGCCGCCCCGGGGTGGGCGGCCGAGACCTCGGCGACGGTGTGCAGCACGTCCTTGATCCGGACGCCGCCGCGCAGCGCGATGTCGTCGGCGGTCTGGATGGTCGGGCCGTCGAGCACCGGGTCGGAGTGCGGCAGACCGACCTCGACGACGTCGCAGCCGCCCTCGATCAGGGCGTTGATCGCGGCGATGCCGCCCTCGACGGTCGGGAAGCCGGCCGGGAGGTAGCCGACCAGTGCGGCGCGGTTCTCCGCCTTGGCCGCGGCCAGGGCGCTGCTGAGCTTGGATGCCATGGTCAGTTGCCCTCGCCGCTCTCGGTGGTCGCCTGGTCGTACAGACCGAAGTACTCGGCCGCGGTGTGCATGTCCTTGTCGCCGCGACCGGAGAGGCTGACCAGGATGGTCGCCTCCGGGCCGAGCTCGCGGCCGAGCTCCAGGGCGCCGGCCAGCGCGTGGGCGCTCTCGATGGCCGGGATGATGCCCTCGGTGCGGGACAGCAGGCGCAGCGCCTGCATGGCGGCGTCGTCGGTGACCGGGCGGTACTCGGCGCGGCCGGTGTCCTTGAGCCAGGCGTGCTCGGGGCCGACGCCCGGGTAGTCGAGGCCGGCCGAGATGGAGTGCGACTCGATGGTCTGGCCGTCCTCGTCCTGCAGGACGTAGGTGCGCGAGCCGTGCAGCACGCCGGGGTCGCCCTTGGTGAGGGTGGCGGCGTGGCGCGGGGTGTCGGCGCCCTCGCCCGCGGCCTCGCAGCCGATCAGGCGGACGCCGGTGTCCGGGATGAACTCGTGGAAGATGCCCATCGCGTTGGAGCCGCCGCCGACGCAGGCGACGACCGCGTCGGGCAGCCGGCCGGTGCGCTCCAGGACCTGCTCGCGGGCCTCGACGCCGATCACCCGGTGGAAGTCGCGGACCATCATCGGGAAGGGGTGCGGGCCGGCGACGGTACCGAACAGGTAGTGGGTGGAGTCGACGTTGGCGACCCAGTCGCGGAACGCCTCGTTGATGGCGTCCTTGAGGGTGCGGCTGCCGGACTTCACCGAGACGACCTCGGCGCCGAGCATCCGCATCCGGGCGACGTTCAGCGCCTGGCGCTGGGTGTCGACCTCGCCCATGTAGATGGTGCAGTCGAAGCCGAACAGCGCGCAGGCGGTGGCGGTGGCCACGCCGTGCTGGCCGGCGCCGGTCTCGGCGATGATCCGGGTCTTGCCCATCCGCCGGGTGAGCAGGGCCTGGCCCAGCACGTTGTTGATCTTGTGCGAGCCGGTGTGGTTGAGGTCCTCGCGCTTGAGCAGGATGCGCGCGCCGCCGGCCTCGGCGGAGAACCGCCGGACGTCGGTGAGCGGGCTGGGCCGGCCGGTGTAGTCCTTGAGCAGCGCGTCGAGCTCGGCGGTGAAGGCCGGGTCGGTCTTGGCCTTCTCGTACTCCTCGGCGACCTGCTCCACGGCGGCGACCAGCGCCTCCGGGATGAAGCGGCCGCCGTAGGCGCCGAAGTAGCCGCGGGCGTCCGGGACGTGGGCGCCCGGCAGGTAGTCCTTCTCGGACATGGTGAAGCGTCCTTCTGGGTCGATGGGATGGCAGGCGGGGCGGCCGGTCAGCGGCCGCGCGTCCTGCGCCATCGACGGCCCGGCACCTGCCCGGGCTCGCAGCCGATCACGTAGCGCACCCGCCGCCCGAGCACCCGGCGCGCGGGCGCGCGGCAGCCGCGCGGGCGGCAGCCGGGGGCGAGGCGGGAGGCGAGTTTCACGTCAGCGGTCAGCCCTTGTGGCGGAGGGCCGGGTGGGCGCCGGCGGCGACCAGGTCGGCCACCGCGGCCTTCGGGTCCTTGCCGGTCACCAGGGACTCGCCGACCAGCACCGCGTCGGCGCCGAGGTTGGCGTACTGGATGACGTCCAGCGGGCCGCGCACGCCGGACTCGGCGACCTTGACGACCCCGGCCGGGATCGCGTCGACCACGTTGCCGAAGGTGTTGCGGTCCACCTCGAGGGTCTTGAGGTTGCGGGCGTTCACTCCGATGATCTTCGCGCCGGCGTCGACCGCGCGGGCGATCTCCTCCTCGTCGTGCACCTCGACCAGCGGGGTGAGCCCGATCGACTCGGCCCGCTCGACGAGCGAGACCAGGGCCGGCTGGTCCAGGGCCGCGACGATCAGCAGCGCGAGGTCGGCGCCGTGCGCACGGGCCTCCCACAGCTGGTACGCGGTGACGATGAAGTCCTTGCGCAGGATCGGGGTGTCGACCGCGGCGCGGACCGCGTCGAGGTCCGCGAGGGAGCCGCCGAAGCGGCGCTGCTCGGTCAGCACGCTGATCGCGGCGGCACCGCCGGCCGCGTAGTCCAGCGCCAGGGCGGCGGGATCGGCGATCGCCGCCAGCGAGCCCTTGGAGGGGCTGGAGCGCTTGACCTCGCAGATCACCCGGACGCCGTCGCCGCGCAGCGCGGCCACACCGTCCTTGGCCACCGGCGCCTTGGCGGCGAGCTCCTTGAGCTCGTCCAGGGACACCCTGGCCTGTCGCTCGGCGAGGTCCTCCCGGACCCCGTCGATGATCTCGTCGAGCACACTCACGCGAGCGCCCCCATGTCGTCTGCTGGCTGGGTGCCGGGACGGGGCCGGATCGCTCCGGCCCGCCCGGCCTGGCTGTGCGGTCAAAACCGTGAGGGCGTTTCGCACGAACCGGTGAGGATGGTGTGCGGACGCGCCCCCGTTGGCCCTTCGATGGTATCGGGCGCGGGGCGCGCGGGGCGCATCCGCCCGGCGCGCGTCTCGCGGAGCGGACCGGGTGGCGGCGGAGCGGCCCAGGTGACGGCGGGTCGGGCCGGTACCGGGGCGCCGGCGGCGGTCAGACCAGCGGTGGTGCCAGCCCCGCTCCGGCCGGCAGGTTGCGCAGCACGGTGAAGACCGCCAGCAGCACGGCCAGCAGCACCGTCTGCGGGAGGGTGACGGCGAATCGCGGCGGCGCGCCGCCGGTGAGGGCGGCCCAGGCCCAGCGGAGCCAGAACACCGCGGCCGCCACGGCCAGCACCATGACCAGCAGGTTGTCGTGGCCGGCCGCGTTGAGGTCGCCGTGCGCCAGCGCGTGCACGCAGCGCAGGCCGCCGCAGCCCGGGCAGAACCAGCCGGTGGCCTGCAGGACCGGGCAGGTCGGGTAGTGGCCGGGCGCGTTGGGGTCGACCGCGGCGACGTACGCGGTGGGCAGCCCGACGGCCACCAGCGCCGCCAGCGGGCGGATCATCCGGCGGCCGAGCGGGGCGGGGAGGACGGGAGCGTTCACGCCGCCGATTCTCCACCCGGGGCGGCCGCCCGCCGCGGAAGGCCGCGCGGCACGGGTGGCGCGGCGGATGCGCGCGCGCCCCCGGTCACGGCGGGTGACCGGGGGCGCGGCGCTGCGGCGCAGGTGTCAGGCGGCGCTGACGGGGGTGCGCTCCGCGGCGGCCGGGGCGACGGCGGGGGCGAAGTGCGGGCTCGGCTGCTTGCCCATGCCGGCCATCGACATCGCCTTGCCGACCACGCCGGCGGCCACCACGATCACGAGGCCGACCACGACGAGCAGCACGTTGGGGATGATCATGGCGACGCCGCTGACCGTGAAACCGATGAAAGCGATGGTCACGCCGGTCCAGGCGGCGGGAGTGTGGCCGTGCGCAGCTGCCGACATCTGTTGGTGCTCCTTGTTCTCCGGATCCCGGCCGGGCACATCGCGGCGCTCGGCGGGTTGACCCTTCCATTGTGCCGGGCGCCCACACCCGTTCCCAAGGCGGGCCCCGGGTCAGTCGGTGGGATCTTCGCCACGGTCGAGGGCCTTCCACAGCTCGGCCGACCGGTCGGTGGGCCGCGGCCTGGCGGCCGCCTTCGCGGTCGGCGCCTCGTAGCGGGCGCCCATCGCGGGCCAGCCGCGGCCGGACCGCACGGTCAGCAGCCCGGCGAGGGCGAGCAGCACACCGCCGGCGGCGGCCACCCAGGGCCAGCCGGTCCGGCTGATCTGCTCGGCCTGGGCTCCGGCCAGCGCCAGCCGGCCGGCGGCCTCGGCGTCCAGTCCCGCGGTGTCGGTGGCGCCGATCACCGCGCCGACGACCACGCCGAGGCCCGCCAGGACGGCGAGCGCGCCGACGGCGGTGCGGGCGGCGCCGCGCACGGCGAACACCGCGACCGCGGCAGCCATGGCCGCCAGGGCCAGCCCGGTGGGCAGCCCGGTCAGCCGGGAGCCGGTGGCGCTGACCGCCAGCCGGCCGCCCGCGGTGCCGGCGACCACGCCCTCGGCCCAGGTCCGGCCGACGGAGGTCAGGACGAGCAGGGCGCCGGCGGCGGTCAGCAGCAGCATCAGGGCGAGCGAGCGGCGGTCGGTCTTCGGTGCGGGAGAACTCACCCGTCCACTATCGCCGACCGGCTCCGCGGACCGGTCAGGCGGGGTCCCTCGGGAACGCACCGGTGGCGACGACCAGCGTCCGCCCGGTCAGCCCCAGGTTCAGGTCCTCGCCGAACGGCACCCGCTCGGCGAGGTGGTAGACGCCCGCGGGATGCGGGTCGGTGTGCACGGTGCTCACGCCCTCGGCCGGGTCGACCACCACGTACACCGGGACGCCGCGCTCGGCGTACCGGCGGAGCCGCTCGACGGCCCAGCCGCCGGGGCCCGCGGCGGGGACCACCTCCAGCACGGCCTCCAGGTCGGGCCAGGCCCAGTGGCCGCGGTCGTCGGGCCGGGCGCCGGGCGCGACCACGACGAGGTCGGGGGCGCCGCCGGTGGCCTCGGCGGCTCCGGCGGGAAGGTCGAGCGGCGCGTCGCGGAGGGCACCGCCGCGCCCGGCCAGCTGGTCCTCGACCTGCCGGACGGTGTCGTGGACGATCGCCCACCGGGCCGCGCCGCGCGGGCTCACGACGGCGCCCCCGTCGGCGGAGCGAGCACAGCGGGCACGGCGGTCGCGGTCATGTCGGCGGCCTCCCTTTGCGGGATCGACCACCTCACGATACCGGCGCCCGCAGGGTGTTGGCGGTGGCCACGGCGCGCAGCACGGCGGCGGCCTTGTTGCGGCACTCGGTGTCCTCGGCGTGCGGGTCGGAGTCCGCGACCACGCCGGCGCCGGCCTGCACGTAGGCGGTGCCGTCGCGGAGCACCGCGGTGCGGATGGCGATCGCGGTGTCGGAGTCGCCGGCGAAGTCCAGGTAGCCGACGCAGCCGCCGTACAGGCCGCGGCGGGTGGGCTCCAGCTCCTCGATGATCTGCATGGCGCGCGGCTTGGGGGCGCCGGAGAGGGTGCCGGCGGGGAAGCAGGCGGTGAGCACGTCGAAGGCCGTACGGCCCTCGGCCACCCGGCCGGTGACGGTGGAGACGATGTGCATGACGTGGCTGTAGCGCTCGATCGCCATGAAGTCGACGACCTCGACGCTGCCCGGCTCGCAGACCCGGCCGAGGTCGTTGCGGCCGAGGTCGACGAGCATCAGGTGCTCGGCGCGCTCCTTGGGGTCGGCGAGCAGCTCGGCGGCGAGCTCGTTGTCCTCGTGCGGGGTGGCGCCGCGGTGCCGGGTGCCGGCGATCGGGTGCACCATCGCCTCGCCCTCGCTGACCTTGACCAGCGCCTCCGGGCTGGAGCCGACCACGTCGAAGCCGCCCTCGGCGGTGCCGTCCGGTCCGGGGAAGCGGAACAGGTACATGTACGGGCTGGGGTTGGTGGTGCGCAGCACCCGGTAGACGTCGAGGGCGGAGGCCGGGCAGGGGGCTTCGAAGCGCTGCGAGGGCACCACCTGGAAGGCCTCGCCGGCCCGGATCCGCTCCTTGACCGTCTCCACCGCGGCCCGGTAGGGCGCGCCGCCGAACGGCGAGTGCGCCTCGGCGGCGGTCGGGGTGAAGGTGGCGAGGCCCGGGTCGACCGGCTTGCGGAGGTCGGCCTCCATCGCGTCGAGGCGGGCGACCGCGTCCGCGTACGCCTCGTCGACGCCGCTCGCCAGGTCGTTGTGGTTGACCGCGTTGGCGATGAGCAGCACGGTGCCGTCGACGTGGTCGAGGACGGCGAGGTCGGTGGCGAGCAGCAGGGTGAGCTCGGGGAGCTTCAGGTCGTCCGGGGTGAGGTCCGGCAGCTTCTCCAGGCGGCGGACGACGTCGTAGCCGAGGTAGCCGACCATGCCGCCGGTGAGCGGGGGCAGGCCGTCGTCGGTGTGCCGCGGGGTGTGCAGGGCGGCGAGGGCGGCGCGCAGCACCTGCAGCGGGTCGCCGGTCGTGGGGATGCCGACCGGCGGGGTGCCCTGCCAGCGGGCGGTGCCGTCCGGGTCCACGGTGAGGGTGGCGGCGCTGCGGACGCCGACGAAGGAGTACCGGGACCAGCTCTGGCCGTGCTCCGCGGACTCCAGCAGGAAGGTGCCGGGGCGCTCGCCGGCGAGGCTGCGGTACAGCCCGATCGGGGTGAGGCCGTCCGCGAGGAGCCTGCGGGTGACGGGGATGACCCGGGTGTCGGCGGCGAGCTTGCGGAAGGCCTCGAGGTCCATGGGAGCGGGCACCGTTCGGAGAAGGAGGGGCGGGCTGGTGTTGGTGCTGGCGTGGAGCCGGTTGAAAGGTTACTGAGCGACGGGCAGGACGTCGGCGTCGAAGCAGGTGCGGTCGCCGGTGTGGCAGGCGGCGCCGGTCTGGTCGACCTTGACCAGCAGGGTGTCCCCGTCGCAGTCCAGGGCGACGGCGACCACCCGCTGGACGTGGCCGGAGGTGTCGCCCTTCACCCAGTACTCGCTGCGGCTGCGGCTCCAGTAGGTGCAGCGGCCGGTGGTCAGGGTGCGGTGCAGCGCCTCGTCGTCCATCCAACCCAGCATCAGCACCTCGCCGGTGTCGTACTGCTGCGCGATGGCGGGGAGCAGGCCGTCGGCGGTGCGCTTGAGGCGGGCGGCGACGGCCTCGTCCAGGGCGGTGCTGCCGGGGGCTGCGGGTGTGGTGGACATGCGGCCCATTCTCGCAGCTCCGGCCCGCCGCGGTGATCGGTGTTCGGGGAGTGGTCACCGCCCGCCGGGGCTCTCGCAGCCGGCCGGCCAGACCACCCGGACCTCCAGGCCGGCGGCGCGGGCGGCTCCGACGATCCGGGCGGGCTCGCTGCCCGGCCGGCCGTCCCAGACGGCGATCAGCTCGTCGACCATGCCGACCAGGACCGGGCCGGTGTCCTCGCCCGGTCCGCCGGTCTCGGCGGAGGCCAGCCGGTGCACCGCGCTGGCCGCGTTGAGCAGCTGCCGGCGGGTCTCGCGGCAGCCGCCGCCGGTGAAGGCCCCGGCACCGGCCTCGGCCGCGGAGAGCACCACCTCGATCCGCCCGCCGTGGTCGAGGACGGACTGCGCGAACCAGCTGTCCGGTCCGGGCCGCAGCCGGCCGACGCCGACCAGGTCGTAGGCCTCGTGTGCGGTGACCAGCTGCCAGAGTTCGCCCCGGACGAGCATCTCGGTGAGGTCCGAGAGGCCTTCGTGCCCGATGATTCCGACTCGCATGAGAAGTTGACCCCTAGTACGGGTCGTGCCGCCCCCAGCGTACCGAGCGGTGCCCGGGGCGGCGACGACGGATGCCGCAGCAGGAGACCTGAGGCTCCGCCAGGAGCCGGAAGCGAGGACGGGATGATCGTTGCCTTCTCCGTCACGCCGCTGGGCGTGGGCGAGGACGTGGGCGAGGCGGTGGCCGCGGCGGTGAAGGTGGTCCGCGACAGCGGGCTGCCGAACCGGACGGACGCCATGTTCACCAGCATCGAGGGCGACTGGGACGAGGTGATGCCCGTGGTGCGGGCGGCGATCGAGGCGGTGAAGGCCTACAGCAACCGGGTCAGCACCGTGATCAAGATCGACGACCGGAGCGGGGTGACCGGCGCTCTGACCGCGAAGGTCGAGAGCGTGGAGCGGCACCTCGCGGCACTGGAGGACGGCGGCGGCGAGTCGCGGTGATCCGCTGACGGCGGCCGCGGCGGCGGGCCAGAATGGCGGGGAGCCGAGGGGGTCGGGGTGGAGCAGGGGCGCAGGCGGGCCGTCGTGGTGGTCGCCGTCGTGGTGGTGCTGGCGGTCGCGGCCGCGGTGTGGCTCTGGCCGGACGGCGGGCGCCGGGCGGCCCCTCCCCCGCCGGCGCCGAGCAGCGCCCCGCCCTCGCCTTCGCCGAGCCCCTCGAAGACCCTGCCGTACCCGTGGTTCACGCCCGGAACGTGCTTCGACCACCCGCAGCTCAGCGAGGTGATCACCCGGGCCGAGGAACGCCCCTGCGAGCAGCCGCACGACGGCGAGGCGATCGCCGACGTGCTGCTGCCCGAGGGGCTCACCAGCGATGTGCAGATCGGACGGGCGATGCGGGAGCTGTGCGCGGCGCCGCTCGCCGAGTGGCAGCAGCGGCAGGGCGGCGGCGGCCCGTACTACGGCTTCCCGCTGGGGCCGTACCTGCAGTACTACAAGCAGGGCCTGCGGGACGCGACCTGCACCCTGACCGCCAGCAACCGCCAGCACGGCCGCAAACTGACGGGCCGTCTGCACTGAACACGCCGTACCGAGGGGCAGCACCGCGCCCGTGAGTGGTCGACCGGTCGGCGTCGGCGCCTACATCCGGACGAGGCCGAGTTGGCGCATCATGGCCATGTTGTCCCAGTTCCACCAGCCCTCGCAGATCATCCCGTCCTCGAAGCGGAAGACGGTCATGCCGGTCATCTCGACCCGTTTGTGGGTGGCGGGCAGGCCCATGAAGTCGCCCTTGTGCAGGCCGCTGAAGCTCCACATGGTGGCGACCCGGTCGCCCTCGGCCATCTGGCTGTCGATCGTGAAGGTCATGTCGAAGGCCTCCAGGTAGCCGGCGCACTTCTCCCTGATGGCGTCCCGTCCGACCATGTCGTTCTCGTCGGCGATGTCGTGGTCGTGGTAGCCCGGGGCGACGAGTTCGTCGAAGACGGTGAGGTCGCCGGCGGACATTCGCTGCATCAGCTGCTGGACGGCGGCCTTGTTGAGCTGCTCGTCGCGGACGATGTCGAGGTCGGTGAAGGTGGGCGGCTCGTCGCAGAGCGCGACCATCTCGTTGAAGATCCGGTCGGTCTCGGGGAGTTTCGAGTTGCGCATCGCCTCCTCGTAGGAGGGGAACTCGACGATCTCGACCACGTGCCGGGCGTCGGCGCGGTCGGCGCCGACCATGGAGTGGGTGGCCGTGCGGCGGCCGCGGGTCTGCTCGATCCAGCTGTCCATCAGCCGGTTGAGGTCGTCGACCTTGTCGGTCCTGCACTCGATGAGCTGGACGAACGTCATGATGTACCTCCGGGTCGCACCGCCCCCTGGCCATGATCGTCCGCCGACCGCCGCACCCTCGGATTCTTACGATCCTCCCGCTCCGCCCCTCGGGCAAGGCGCGGCGGCGGGCCGAGCCTAGGGTGGTGCCCATGACGAAGCATGCGCGGGGGGAACGCGAGCGACTGGCGGATCTGCTGGCCGCGGCCGGACCGCAGGCGCCGACGCTGTGCGCGGGATGGACGACGGCGGACCTGGCGGCGCACCTGGTGCTGCGCGAGCGGCGCCCGGACGCGGCGGCGGGCATCCGGGTCGGGCCGCTCGCGGGGTGGACGGAGAAGGTGCAGCGCGGCTACGCCCGGCGCCCGTACGAGGAGCTGGTCGACCTGTTCCGGTCGGGGCCGCCGGCGCTGTCGCCGTTCGCACTGCCGGGGGCGGACGAGGCCGCGAACCTGGTCGAGTACTTCGTGCACGCGGAGGACGTCCGGCGGGCCGGCGAGGGCTGGCGGCAGGAGGAGGTGTCGGCGCCGCTGGCGGACGCGCTGTGGCAGCGGCTGCCGATGCTGGCCCGGCTGGAGGCGGGCCGCAGGACACCGGTGCGGCTGGTGCTGGAGCGGCCGGACGGGCGGAGCTGCACGGTCGCGCACCGGACGGGGCCGACGGTGCAGCTGACCGGCGAGCCGGGCGAGCTGGTGCTCTTCGCGTACGGGCGGGGGGCGCGGACCTCACTGTCGGTGCGCGGGGCGGAGACCGCGGTTGCGGCGCTGCGCAGAGTGCTTCCGCTGCCGGGGCCGCGCTGACCTGCGGCGACACGGCGGGTCCGGCGAGCGGCGCGCGATTGTCAGTGGCGCCGGTCACACTGGCTGGTGGCCTCGGCGACTCGTCTCCGCGCCAGGCGGGGCGGCCCGGCCACCGACCCTCGAAGGGCACACCATGCTCACCACGGAGTTCCGGACAGGCTCCCCCTGCTGGCTCGACCTCGGGAGCCCGGACATCCCCGCGACCACCGAGTTCTACGGCACGGTCTTCGGCTGGACGTTCCAGTCGCTGGGCGAGGAGGCCGGCAACTACGGCTTCTTCCAGCAGGCCGGCAGGACGGTCGCCGCGGTCGGTCCGCTGACCGAGGAGGGGGCGGCCCCGGCGTGGACGATCTACTTCCGGACGCCCGACGCGGACGCCACCGCGAAGGCCGCCGAGCAGCACGGCGGCACGGTGCGGGCCGCGCCGTTCGACGTGATGTCCAACGGCCGGATGGCGCAGCTGTCGGACCCGGCGGGCGTGCAGTTCGCGATCTGGCAGCCGGGTGAGACGCAGGGCCTGGACGCGGTCAACGACGCCAACACCTTCTGCTGGGCGGAGCTGCACTCGCCGGACCCGGCCGCGGCGACGGCGTTCTACCGGGCGCTGTTCGACTGGCGGACGGAGGACGTGGAGATGCCGGGGATGACGTACACGGTGTACTCCACGGCGGAGGGCGGCGCGCAGCGGGAGACCTCGCTGGGCGGGGTGGCGCCGCTGCAGAGCGAGGACGAGCCGATCCGCTGGGTGCCGTACTTCGAGGTCACCGATGTGGACGCGGTGCTGGGCCGGGCGGAGCACGCCGGCGGCGCCGTCGTCATGCCGGGCATGGACGTGCCGAGCGTCGGCCGGATGGGCTGGGCGACGGATCCGCACGGCGCGGTGTTCGCGATCATCAAGAGCGACATGCCGTAGGGGCGACCTGCCGTCCCCCGCGAGGGCGGAGACGCGGGCCCGCCGCCGAGCGGTCGGCGGCGGGCCCGCGCACGGTCACCGGACGGGGTGGCCGGTCTCCCGCAGCGCGTCCTTGACCTGACCGATGGTCAGGTCGCCGAAGTGGAAGACGGAGGCGGCGAGCACCGCGTCGGCGCCGGCGTCCACGGCGGGCGCGAAGTCGGCGAGCTTGCCGGCGCCGCCGGAGGCGATCACCGGGACGGCGACGTTCTTCCGGACGGCCCGGATCATCTCCAGGTCGTAGCCGTCCTTGGTGCCGTCGGCGTCCATCGAGTTGAGCAGGATCTCGCCGGCGCCCAGCTCGGCCGCGCGGACGGCCCATTCGACGGCGTCCAGGCCGGTGCCGCGGCGGCCGCCGTGGGTGGTGACCTCGAAGCCGGAGGGCGTCGTGGTGCCCTCGGGGGTGCGCCGGGCGTCGACCGAGAGCACCAGCACCTGGCGGCCGAAGCGCTCGGCGATCTCGCGGATCAGCTCGGGTCGGGCGATCGCCGCGGTGTTGACGCCGACCTTGTCGGCGCCGGCCCGCAGCAGCTTGTCGACGTCGTCGACGGTGCGGACGCCGCCGCCGACGGTCAGCGGGATGAAGACCTGCTCGGCGGTGCGGCGCACCACGTCGTAGGTGGTCTCCCGGTCACCGGAGGAGGCGGTGATGTCCAGGAAGGTCAACTCGTCGGCGCCCTGGGCGTCGTAGGCCTTGGCCAGCTCCACCGGGTCGCCGGCGTCGCGCAGGTTCTGGAAGTTGACGCCCTTGACGACCCGGCCGGCGTCGACGTCCAGGCAGGGGATGACACGTACTGCGAGGCTCACTGCTTGCCTTCCAAAAAGGTTGCGAGCCCGGGACGGTGGGCCTCGACCTCGACCTCGACCATCATCCGGGAGTCGATCAGGCCCTGGACCACGACCATGGTCGCCACCGGGCGGATCTCGTCGAAGAGTTTCTTGTGCGCCCGGCCGACCTCGTCGCAGTCCCGGACGTGGGTGATGAACATCCGGGTGCGGACGACGTCGGCGGCGGAGAGCCCGTACTCGGCAAGGGCCTTGAAGGCGACCTCGAACGCCGCGAGGGTCTGGGTGTACGGGTCGCCCTCGTGGTGGACCATGCCGCCCTCGAACGCGGTGGTGCCGGCGACGAGGACGGTGTCCCCGACCGCGATGGCCCGGGAGTAGCCGAACTGGTCCTCCCAGGGGGAGAAGCCGGACACTCGGTGCGGACGTGACGCGGCTGGCCCGGCGGCGGAGCCGCCCGGTAGTGGACCGTCAGTCATCGGGAAACAGCCTCCAGGGCCTCTTCGAGGGTGAACTTCTGCTCGTAGAGGGCCTTGCCCACAATCGCGCCTTCGACACCCTCGCCCGTCAGGGTGGCGATGGCGCGCAGGTCGTCCAGCGAGGAGACGCCGCCGGAGGCGACGACCGGCTTGTCGGTGGCGGCGCAGACGTTGCGCAGCAGCTCCAGGTTGGGGCCGGTGAGGGTGCCGTCGCGGTTGACGTCGGTGACCACGTAGCGGGCGCAGCCCTCGGAGTCGAGGCGGGCGAGGACCTCGTAGAGGTCACCGCCGTCGCGGGTCCAGCCGCGGCCGCGCAGGGTGGTGCCGACGACGTCCAGGCCGACGGCGATCTTGTCGCCGTGCTCGGCGATGACCTTGGCGACCCACTCGGGGGCCTCCAGGGCCGCGGTGCCGAGGTTGACCCGGGTGCAGCCGGTGGCGAGGGCGGCGGCGAGCGACTCGTCGTCGCGGATGCCGCCGGAGAGCTCGACCTTGATGTCGAGGCGGCCGGTGACCTCGGCGAGCAGGTCGCGGTTGCTGCCGGTGCCGAAGGCGGCGTCGAGGTCGACCAGGTGCAGCCACTCGGCGCCGGCGTTCTGCCAGGCGAGGGCGGCGGCGAGGGGCTCGCCGAAGGAGGTCTCGGTGCCGGAGGCGCCCTTGACCAGGCGGACGGCCTGGCCGTCGCGGACGTCGACGGCGGGGAGCAGTTCGAGGCGGCTCATGTACACGACCTTCGGCTTCAGAGGGTGCTGACCCAGTTGGTCAGCAGGGCGGCACCGGCGTCACCGGACTTCTCGGGGTGGAACTGGGTGGCCCAGAGCGGGCCGTTCTCCACGGCGGCGACGAACGGGTGGCCGTGGGTGGTCCAGGTGACCAGCGGGGCGTGCAGCCGGGCGCTGTGGACCTCCAGCTCCCACCGGCGGACGCCGTAGGAGTGGACGAAGTAGTACCGGGTGTCGGCGTCGAGGCCGGCGAACATCCGGCTGTCCGCGGGGGCGTCGACGGTGTTCCAGCCCATGTGCGGGACGACCGGGGCGTCCAGCGGCTCGACGGTGCCGGGCCACTCGTCACAGCCCTCCGTCTCGACGCCGTGTTCGACGCCGCGGGCGAAGAGGATCTGCATGCCGACGCAGATGCCGAGGACGGGGCGGCCGCCGGCCAGGCGGCGGCCGATGATCTGCTCGCCGCGGACGGCCTTGAGTCCGCGCATGCAGGCCTCGAAGGCGCCGACGCCGGGGACGAGCAGGCCGTCCGCGTCCAGGGCGGCCTGGAAGTCCGAGGTGACGGTGACGTTCGCACCGGTGCGTTCGACGGCACGCTGGGCGGAGCGGAGGTTGCCGGAGCCGTAGTCGAGGACGACGACGTTCTTGGCCATGGAAAAAGGGGTCCAGTCTCTCGGGGCGCCGGGCTAGATGCGCATCACGCCGGCGCCGAGGCACATCACGGCGCCGATGGCGAGCACGGCGATGACGCCCTTGGGCAGCTTCTGCTTCCAGAACGAGATCACGCCGCCGGCCAGGAAGAGGCCGACGAAGATCAGTGCGACGGCGGACTTGCTCACAGTGCACCCTTGGTCGAGGGGAGGATGCCGGCCGCGCGCGGGTCGCGCTCGGAGGCGTAGCGCAGCGCCCGGGCGAGCGCCTTGAACTGGCACTCGACGATGTGGTGGGCGTTGCGGCCGTACGGCACGTGGACGTGCAGGGCGATCTGCGCCTGCGCGACGAAGGACTCCAGGATGTGCCGGGTCATGGTGGTGTCGTAGCTGCCGATCATCGGCGCCATGTTCTCCGGCTCGGTGTGCACCAGGTAGGGGCGGCCGGAGAGGTCGACGGTGACCTGGGCGAGCGACTCGTCGAGCGGGACGGTGCAGTTGCCGAAGCGGTAGATGCCGACCTTGTCGCCGAGCGCCTGCTTGAAGGCGGCGCCGAGCGCGAGGGCGGTGTCCTCGATGGTGTGGTGGGTGTCGATGTGCAGGTCGCCGTCGGTCTTGACCGTGAGGTCGAAGAGGCCGTGGCGGCCGAGCTGGTCGAGCATGTGGTCGTAGAACCCGACGCCCGTCGAGATCTCGGTCTTTCCGGTGCCGTCGAGGTCGATCTCGACGAGGACCGAGGTCTCCTTGGTGGTGCGTTCGACGCGGCCGATACGGGACATACGGGGTTACAGCTCCTTGATCACAAAGCGGACGGCGTCCAGGAAGGCGTCGTTCTCGGCGGGGGTGCCGGCGGTCACGCGCAGCCACCCGGGGACGCCGTTGTCGCGGACGAGGACGCCGTGGTCGAGGATCGCCTGCCACACGGCGTGGGTGTCGGCGAAGCGGCCGAACTGGACGAAGTTGGCGTCGGAGTCGGTGACCTCCAGGCCGAGCCCGCGCAGGGCGTCGACCAGGCGGTCCCGTTCGGCCTTGAGCTGCTCGACGTAGCCGAGCAGGGTGTCGGTGTGCTCCAGGCAGGCCAGCGCGGTGGCCTGGGTGACGGCCGACAGGTGGTACGGCAGGCGGACCAGCTGAACGGCGTCGACCACGGCCGGGTGGGCGGCGAGGTAGCCGAGCCGGAGGCCCGCCGCGCCGAAGGCCTTCGACATGGTGCGGGAGACCACCAGGTTGGGGCGGCCCTCGATCAGCGGGAGCAGCGAGGCACGGTGCGAGAACTCGACGTACGCCTCGTCGACGACGACCAGGCTGGGCCGGGCGGCCTGCGCGGCCTCGTACAGGGCGAGGACGGTGTCGGCCTCGACGGCGGTGCCGGTCGGGTTGTTCGGCGAGCAGACGAAGACCACGTGCGGCCGCTTCTCGGCGATCGCCGCGCGGGCGGCGTCGAGGTCGACGGTGAAGTCCGGGTTGCGCGGGCCGGAGATCCATTCGGTGCCGGTGCCGCGGGAGATCAGCGCGTGCATCGAGTACGAGGGCTCGAAGCCGAGTGCGGTGCGGCCGGGGCCGCCGAAGGTCTGCAGCAGCTGCTGGAGCACCTCGTTGGAGCCGTTGGCGGCCCAGACCTGCTGCCGGGTGACGGGGTGGCCGGTGGTGCGGGTGAGGTAGGCGGCGAGGCCCTCGCGCAGCTCGACCGCGTCCCGGTCGGGGTAGCGGTTGAGGTGCCGGGCGGCCTCGGCGACCCGCTCGGCGATCCGGGCGACCAGCGGCTCGGGCAGCGGGTACGGGTTCTCGTTGGTGTTCAGCTGGACGGGCACGTCGAGCTGGGGGGCACCGTACGGGGACTGTCCGCGCAGTTCGTCGCGGATGGGGAGGTCGTCGATCCTCAAGAGTTCGGCACCGTCCAGTCGAAGCGGGCGCGGATGGCGTCGCCGTGGCCGGGCAGGTCCTCGGCGTTCGCGAGGTTGACCACGTGCGCGGCGACGTCGGCCAGCGCCTCGCGGGTGTAGTCCACGACGTGGATGCCGCGCAGGAAGGACTGCACGGACAGCCCGGAGGAGTGGCAGGCGCAGCCGCCGGTGGGCAGCACGTGGTTGGATCCGGCCGCGTAGTCGCCGAGCGACACCGGCGCGAACGGGCCGATGAAGATCGCGCCGGCGTTGCGGACCCGGGCGGCGACGGCGCGGGCGTCCCGGGTCTGGATCTCCAGGTGCTCGGCGGCGTAGGCGTTGACGACCTGCAGGCCCTGCTCGACGTCGTCGACCAGGACGATGCCGGACTGCCGGCCGGCGAGGGCCTCGGTGACGCGCTCGCGGTGCTTGGTGGCCGCGACCTGGGCCTTCAGCTCGGTCTCGACGGCGTCGGCGAGCGCGAGGGAGTCGGTGACCAGCACGGAGGCGGCCATCGGGTCGTGCTCGGCCTGGCTGATCAGGTCGGCGGCGACGTCCCGCGGGGAGGCGGTCTCGTCGGCGAGGATCGCGATCTCGGTGGGACCGGCCTCGGCGTCGATGCCGATCCGGCCCTTGAGCAGGCGCTTGGCGGCGGCGACGTAGATGTTGCCGGGGCCGGTGACCAGGTTGACCGGACGGCACTCCTCGGTGCCGTAGGCGAACATCGCGATCGCCTGGGCGCCGCCGGCCGCGTACACCTCGGTGACGCCGAGCAGGGCGCAGGCCGCAAGGATCGTCGGGTGGACGGAGCCGCCGAACGCCTTCTGCGGCGGGGAGGTGACGGCGATGCCGGGCACACCGGCCTCCTGCGCGGGCACCACGTTCATCACCACGGAGGACGGGTACACCGCCAGGCCGCCGGGCACGTACAGGCCGACCCGGTCGACCGGCACCCAGCGCTCGCCGACGGTGCCGCCGGGCACCACCTCGGTGGTGTGGTCGGTGCGGCGCTGCTCGCGGTGGACGAGACGGGCGCGGCGGATCGACTCCTCCAGCGCGGCGCGGACCTTCGGGTCGAGGGTCTCCAGGGCGGCGGTGATCCGCTCCTCGGGCACCCGGGTGGACTCCAGCGTCACGCCGTCGAAGCGCTCGGTGATCTCGATCAGCGCCGCGACCCCGCGATGGCGTACGTCCTCGCAGATCGGCCGCACCTTCTCCAGGGCGGCTTCCACGTCGAACTCGGCACGGGGCAGCAGGTCGCGCGGGTCCGAGACGGAGCCGCGCAGGTCGATTCGAGAGATCACAGGGCCCAGTGTAAGGAGTGGCCGGAAACGGCGGCCGCGCATTTCAGTCCGTGATACGAAGGCCGAGACGGCCGAAGATCACCAGGGGGGGACGATGGCGGACCGGGCACCGGACGGCTGGACGGGCACCGAGCAGCGCCTGTGGGAGGCCTTCCGGCACGGCGAGGTGCTCGATCTGCGCGCCGGCAAGGAGGAGGACGACGACCCGGCGGGCTCCGGCGACTGGGGCGCGGAGCGGACGGTGCGCGCCGAGGTGCTGGCCCGGCTGCTGATCTCCGGCCCGGACCCGGCCCCCGGGCGCGTCGCGGCGCTGAAGCTGCAGGGCGGCTACGTCACCGGACCGCTGCTGCTGGCCGGCGCGGCCATCACCCACTACATCGAGCTGCACGGCTGCCGCTTCGACAAGCCGGTGCTGCTCTCCGAGGCCCGGGCCGGCACGATCCGGCTGATCGGCTGCCTGATACCCCGGCTGGAGGCCTCCCGGCTGGCCGCCGAGGGCGATGTGCACCTGGCCCGCTGCGTGGTGCCGCAGGGCATCCGGCTCACCGACGCGCGGATCGGCACCGACCTGCTGCTCAACCAGGCCGTCCTCGGCGGCGACCGGCACCACCGGGCGGTGTCCGCCGACGGGCTCACCGTCCACCAGGACCTGGAGGCCGAGCGGCTGGAGGTCTACGGCGAGTTCGGCCTGCGGACCGGCCGGATCGGCGGGCGCCTCTCGCTGCGCGGCGCCCAACTGCGGATGGCCGACGCCGACCGCAACTGCCTGAACCTCGCCCGGACGACCGTCGGCACGCTGTACCTGACCGGCTCGGCCGACAACCGCTGGACGACCTCCCGCACCGAGTACGGCTACGGCTACGGTCCGCCGCACGACCCCGGCGCACCGGTCACCCCGTTCCGTGCCCAAGGCGGCGTCCGGCTGGTCGACGCCCGGTTCGAGCAGGCCTGCCTGATCCACGACGCCGAGTTCCGGCTCTCCGGCCGGCAGGAGCTGTCGCTGCGCCGGATCCAGACCCCGGAGCTGCGGTTCGCCTGCCGGACGGCCCCCGACGGCCGGGTGTCGCTCTCCCGCGCCCGGGTCGGCAACCTGGTCGACACCCCGCAGGCCTGGCCCGGCGCCGGCCTGGTGCGGCTCACCGGCTTCACCTACGAGTCGCTGCGGCCCGCGGAGCCCTTCGGCGTCGCGGAGCGGATCGCCTGGCTGGAGAACTCGCTCGGCGAGTACCAGCCGGAGCCGTACGAGCAGCTGGCCGCGGCGCTGCGCCGGGACGGCCGGGACGAGGACGCCCGCGAGGTGCTCTACGCCAAGCAGCGCCGACGGCGGGCCGCCCTGCCGGTGCACGCCCGGCTGTGGGGGCTGCTGCAGGACGTCACCGTCGGCTACGGCTACCGGCCCGGGCGGGCCGCGCTCTGGCTGCTGCTGGCCTGGCTGCTCGGCACGGTGTACTTCACCGGGCACCCGCCGGCGCCGCTGAAGGCCGACGAGATGCCGACCTGGAACGCGCCGCTGTACACGCTGAGCAAGCTGCTGCCGGTGGTCGACCTCGGCCAGGAGGGGTGGAACCCGGGGCACACCGGCCAGTGGGTCGCCGCGGCCCTGGTGCTGACCGGCTGGGTGCTGGCCACCACCGTCGTCACCGGCGCGACCCGGCTGCTGCAGCGCGGCTGAGGCCGTCCGGGCCGCTTCTGCGGCAAAAGGGCGAGGTCGCCGGGCCCGGCGGCAACTACGCTGTGCGCCGTGACAGAACGGCTGCCGCTCTTCCCGCTCAACACGGTCCTCTACCCGGGGCTGGTGATGCCCCTGCACGTCTTCGAGGAGCGCTACCGCCGACTCGTCTCCGATCTGCTGGAACGGCCCGAGGAGGAGCCGCGCCGGTTCGGCGTGGTCGCGATCCGGGACGGGCGGGAGGTCGCCCCCGTCCGCGAGAACGAGGGCCCGGCCGGGCCGCTGGACGGCCTCGGCACCGTCACCGGGGACCCGCGGGAGGCGCTCTACCGGGTCGGCTGCGTCGCGGACGTCACCAGCGCCCGGCGGCAGGCCGACGGCCGGTACGAGCTGCTGGTCACCGGCACCACCCGGTTCACCGTGGAGTCCGTCGACGCGAGCGGCCCCTACCTGGTGGCCGAGACCCAGCCGCTGGACGAGCCGTCCGGCCAGGGCACCGGGGCGCTCGGCGCCGCGGTCGAGCGGGCCTTCCAGGAGTACCGCAAGCGGCTCGCCGGCGCCCGGGAGGCCAGCCTGGCCGGCGACCAGGACCTGCCGCTCGACCCCCAGGTGCTCTCCTACCTGGTCGCGGCCGCGACCGTGCTGCCCGCACCCGTCAAGCAGGAGCTGCTGGCCTGCCCGGACACCGCCCAGCGGCTCACCGCCGAGCTGGAGCTGCTGCGCCGGGAGACCGCCCTGCTGGCCTGGCTGCCGTCGCTGCCCGCGGCGGACCTGACCCGCCAGGCCTTCAGCCCCAACTGACCGCACCCCGAGAAGGGCCGCCGATGGCGAAGAAGACGAAGAAGGGCGGCCAGGGCACCCCGGCCACGGTCGCGCTGGAGGCCGCCGGCGTCGCCTACACCGTGCACGCCTACGACCACGACCCGGCCGCGGCCTCGTACGGCGGCGAGGCCGCCGAGCTGCTCGGCATCCCGGCCGGCCGGGTGTTCAAGACCCTGGTCGCCGACGTGGACGGCGCCCTGACCGTGGGCATCGTCCCGGTCTCCGGGCAGCTCGACCTGAAGGCGCTGGCCGCCGCGGTGGGCGGCAAGCGGGCGGCGATGGCCGACCCGTCGGCCGCCGAGCGCAGCAGCGGCTACGTCCTCGGCGGCATCTCCCCGCTCGGGCAGCGGCGTCCACTGCGCACGGTGCTGGACGACAGCGCGCTCGGCCACCCCACGGTGTTCGTCTCCGCGGGGCGGCGCGGACTGGAGGTCGAGCTGGCCCCGGCCGACCTGGTCGCGCTGACCGGGGCCCGCACGGCCGCGATCGGGCGCTAGGCCCTCTCCACAGGAGCGTGGCTTGCCAGGTCATTCCCCGCGGTGCGGCTCCGGGTGCTCCTGCGGGTGGCCGTCGTGCGCGTGGCCGTCCTGGGGCTGCGCCCAGGGCTGCGGCGAGGCCCAGTAGGGCGGCGGGTCCTCCTCGCGCTTGCCGAAGGCGGCGGACAGCACCAGCAGCATCACCATGGCGGTCATCGGCCAGACCAGCAGGGCGCCGTGCGCGCCGAGTTCCAGCGGGGCGCTGAACCGGCCGCCGTCGCCGACCTGCCGGGCGTGCGCGACCAGGTCCGAGGTGGGGCCGAGCTTCATGCCCAGCTGCCAGCCGATCACCGAGCCGGCCAGGCCGCCGACCGCGAGGCCCACCGCGACCGCGACGCCGCCGCCCCGGCGGCGGGTGAACAGGAAGGCGGTCAGCGCGGTGACCAGGCCCGCGCCGAGGCCCAGCAGGGCGAAGACGCTGTCCGCGCCGGCCCGCTGCTCGCCCTCCGGGTCGGCGTACAGCAGCTGCTCGCCCTTGACGACCAGGCCGACCTGGGGCGCCAGCCAGAGCCAGAGCAGGCCGAGCACCACACCGAGCAGCGCGCCCGCAACCGCGATCAGCGCACCGGTCCGCACCTCCGGGAGCAGGGCGCGCTTCGGCCGCTTCGGCCGGTCGGCCGCCGGCGGTGGCGGGGCGAACGGGTCGTGCGGGGCGTACGGGTCGGCGCCCGGGCCCGTCGGTGTGTTCGGTGCGGTCACCCGGCCATCGTTTCACGACCGCGCCCCGGGCGGACGGGGCGGGCGGCTCCGGTGCGGTCGGGGCCCGCCCGTCAGCGGGTGGCCCGCCGGTACGCCCAGGTGGCCGCGGTCAGCGAGCAGAGGCCGACGGCGGCGCAGACACCCAGGTCGCCGAGGACGGCGGCCCAGTCCGGCGCCGGGGCGAACGTCCGGGCGAAGGCCTCAACGCCGTAGGTGGAGGGCAGCAGGTCGCGCAGCCAGCGGACGGGCTCCGGCAGGTTGCCGGCCGGCAGCACGCCGAGCAGCAGCGCGGCGGACATGCCGAGCTGGCCGAGCAGGGTGGCGATCTCCTGGCGCTTGGCGAGCAGGCCGCAGGCGGCGCCGAGGCCGGAGAGGGCCGCCCCGGCGAGCGGGACGACCGCGAGCAGCACCCAGAGGTTCCGGGCCGGCAGGTCGAACAGCCAGGCGCCGGCCGCGGCGGTGACCAGGGTGCCGGGCAGGGTGAAGGAGGCGTAGGCGCCGGCCGCGCCGAGCACCACGGCGGCCGGCGGCACGGGCAGCGTCGCGTAGTGGTCGAGGCCGCCGGTGGCGCGGAGCTTCCCGAAGTACTGGGCGAGCAGGTTGAGCGCGACGAAGGCGACCACGAGGACGGCCGAGCCCGCGACGACGGCGTGCGCGGCCGGGTTGTCGCCGCCGTCGACGACGCCGCGCATCATCACCAGGATGCCGAGCGACTGGAAGGTGGCCACGAACAGCAGCGGGATGCGGGCGACCTTGGCCCGGGCGAGCTGCGCGCGGTAGACGGCCGCCAGCGAGGGCAGCAGCCGGGCGGCGGGGGCCAGCTCGGCGGGGGCGACGGCGGTGGTGGCCGGGGTGTCGAGGAGCGTCACTTGGCGAGTCCTTTGTGCCGGCCGCCGAGCTTGAGGTAGGCGTCCTCCAGGCTGGGGGTGGCCAGGGTGAAGTCGTCGAGCGCGGCGAAGGCGGCGCCGCCGGTGACCGCGGCGACCAGTTCGCGGGCCTGTTCGGGGGTGGTGCGGACGGTCCAGCGGCGGCCGGTGCGTTCGGCGCGGGCGGCGAGCTCGGCGACCGCGGGGACGTCCAGCGGGGCGTCGGTGCGCCACACCAGGTCGAGCCGGACGTCGCCGTCGACCAGCGCCTTGAGGCCGCCGGGGGTGTCGCAGGCGATGACCCGGCCCTCGTCGACGACGGCGACCCGGTCGAGCACCGTCTCGGCCTCGATCACGTTGTGGGTGACCAGCAGCACGGTGGTGCCGCGCTCGGCGCGGCGGCGGTCCACGGCGGACCAGACGGCGCGCCGGGCGACCGGGTCCATGCCGGTGGTGGGCTCGTCCAGGACGAGCAGCGGGCGCTCGCCGACCAGGGCGGCGGCGAAGCAGGCGAGGCGGCGCTGGCCGCCGGAGAGCTTGGCGAGCGGGCGGCCGGCGAGCGGCTCAAGGCCGAGTTCGGCGAGCACCTCTTCGGTCTCGGCGCGGGCCCGGGCACGGCCGAGTCCGCGCAGCCGGCCGGTGGTCTCGGCGGCGAGGGAGACGGTGAGCTCGTCCAGCGCGGTGGACTCCTGGCCGAGGTAGGCCAGCAGCCGGGAGGCCCGCTCGGGGTGGCGGACGATGTCGTGGCCGAGGATGTCGATGCTGCCCGCGTCCGGGCGGAGCAGCCCGGTGAGCTGGCGGACGAGGGTGGACTTGCCGGCGCCGTTCGGGCCGAGCAGGCCGAAGATCTCGCCGCGGTGCACGGTCAGGTCGATCCCGGTGTTGGCCGGCACCTCGGCGGCCTTGGCGCCGCTGCCGGTGCGGTAGGTCTTGGCAAGGCCGCGGACGGTGCAGCAGGCCGGACCCGGGAGGCCGTCCCGTGCCCGCGTCGGGGCCGGGGGTGCCTGCCGGTCGGTGTCGCTCACGCGAGAAGACTTTACGCTCCGCGGCGGCCGAACCGGGCACGGGGGCCGGTCGGGGGCGGTTCAGGTCGCGGCGGCGCGGTCAGGGCGCCGGCGGGGTGGCCAGGATGAGCGGGACGCTGCCGCAGGGGCGCAGCCGGGCGCCGTGGTGGACGGTGCCCGCGGCGGGGCCGGTGAGCACGGCGGCGAAGTCGGGGCCGCGCAGCAGCGAGCCGGCCAGGTAGCGAGCGTCGGTGGAGACGGCGACCCGGCCGCGGGCGTTGACCAGGCAGGCCGGGCCGGGCAGCTCCTGGAGGACGGGCATGACGGCCGCCTCGAAGTGCGAGAGGTAGACGTCGGCGGCGGCGACCCCGGCGAAGGCTCCGCCGACGGTGACGGGCGCGGAGAGGGTGAGGCTGTACTCGTCGGAGCAGAGGTAGTCGACGTAGGGGCCGGCGACGGCGCGGCGGCCGGTGTCGCGGGGCAGCGCGTACCAGTCCCAGTGGGTGTAGTCGGAGTACGCGGAGTGGCCGGGGTCGAGGTCGAGCAGCAGGGGCCGGACGGTCCGGTCGGCGCCGCTCTGCCACCACTCCAGCCAGGCGGGGACGTCGGCGAGCAGGCCGGGGGCGGCGACGAAGCCGAGGCCGGAGACGAGGTCGAGCCGGTTCAGCCGGTCGTGCAGGCCGGGGCGGAGGGCGGCGAGGTCCTCGGTGGTGGGCGGGCGGCCGTGGTCGGCCGCGGCGGCGAGGACGGCGGTGGTGTCGGCGAGGGTCTCGGCGACCGTGTCGAAGACGATCTCCAGGGTGTCGCGGACGCGGGCCGCCACGTCGGCTGCGGTCGCCTCGGCCAGGGCGTCTGCCGTGGGCGGGTGACTGCTCGCCATGCGTGTTCTCCTCCGGTCAGCGAAGGCCGGCGCCGCCCGGGGTGCCGAGCCGGAGGCCGATCAGGCGGGCCACGGCCTCCTCGGCGCACTGCTCGGCCAGGGTGCGCGCCTGCTCGTGCGCCCCATCCTGCACGGCCGAGATCACGGCGCGGTGACGATTTCGCACATCGTCGAGGCCGGTGTCGAGGACGAGGCAGAGCAGGGCGCCGACGTCGGTCTGGATACCGACGGCCTCGCGGGTGAGCCGGGCGGACTGGGCGGCGGCGGCGAGTTCGACGTGGAAGCGGCCGAGGGTGCGGCTGCGGGCCGGCGGGTCGGCGGCCTCGCCGAGTTCGTCGAGGGTGCGGTGCAGCGGGCGGAGGTCGTCCGGTTCGGTGCGGCGGGCGGCGAGCCGGGCGGCGGCACCGGAGACGGCGGCCCAGTGGTCGCCGAGGTCGCGGAGTTCGTCGGTGCTCCAGGCGGCGAGCAGGGAGTGCAGGCGGTCGGCGGCGGGGCCGGCCGGGAGGGTGACGAAGCTGCCGCCGCCGCGGCCGCGGCGGGTGGTGACGAGCCCCTGCTGGCGCAGGGCCATGAGCGCCTCGCGCAGGGTGACGGTGGAGACGCCGAGCTGGGCGGCGAGGTCGGTCTCGCCGGGCAGCTGCTCGCCGTCGGCGAGGAGTCCGAGCTCGATGGCGTCGGAGAGCCGCCGGACGACCGTGTCCACCCGGGCCCGGGTGTCGACGGGCGCGAACACGGCGCGCCGGGCCCCGCCCTGGTCCTGTCTCAACTGTCACCGCCTTGTCGTTGGCTCAAGCTTTACCTTAATGGGGTCTTGAACTTAGAACTATGACTTCATATCTTTCATCTCCAGTTCCACCTCCGACTACCCCCTGCAGAAAGGGCCCCCATGGACGGGACAGCCATCCGGCTGCGCGGCCTGCGCAAGTCCTTCGGCCGGACCGAGGTCGTGGCGGGCGTCGACCTGGACATCGCCGACGGCGAGTTCTTCTCGATGCTCGGGCCCTCCGGCTCGGGCAAGACCACCGTGCTGCGGATGGTCGCCGGCTTCGAAGCCCCGAGCGCGGGCACCGTCGAGCTGGCCGGCCGGGACGTCACCCGGCTCGCCCCCTTCGAGCGGGACGTCCACACCGTTTTCCAGGACTACGCGCTCTTCCCGCACATGACGGTCGAGCAGAACGTCGCCTACGGCCTCAAGGTCCGCAAGGTGCCCCGCGCCGAGCGGACGGCCCGGGCCCGCGAGGCCCTGGCGGGCGTGCGGCTCGACGGCCTCGGCGACCGCCGCCCCGCCCGGCTCTCCGGCGGCCAGCGCCAACGGGTCGCGCTGGCCCGCGCCCTGGTCAACCGGCCCCGGGTGCTGCTGCTCGACGAGCCGCTCGGCGCCCTCGACCTCAAGCTCCGCGAGGAGATGCAGGTCGAGCTGAAGGCCCTGCAGCGCGAGGTCGGCATCACCTTCGTCTTCGTCACCCACGACCAGGACGAGGCGCTCACCATGAGCGATCGCATCGCCGTCTTCAACCGGGGCCGGATCGAGCAGGTCGGCACCCCCGCCGAGATCTACGAGCGGCCCGCCACCCCCTTCGTGGCCGGCTTCGTCGGCGCCTCCAACCTGCTCACCGGGCAGGCCGCCGAGCAGGTCCTCGGCCGCGCCGGCACCTGGAGCATCCGCCCGGAGAAGATCCGGGTCCTCACCGAGAGCGCGACCGCCGGCGAGCAGGCCCACCCGACCGTCGCCGGCACGGTCGCCGAGGTCGTCTACCTCGGCGACGCCACCCGCTTCCTGGTCGACCTGGACGCCGGCGGCCGGCTCACCGCCGTCCAGCAGAACCTCGACACCTCCTCCGAGGACGTCGCCGCCTACCGCGGCTCCCGGGTGCGGCTGCAGTGGCACCCCCGCCACAACGTCGCCGTCCCGGACGCCGGCTGACCGCCGCACCCCCCGCACTCGCAGCACTCCCCCGCTCCGCTCCCGTCCCCCTCACCCGTGGAGAACACCGTGCGCATGCCCCGCCCGCTGAAGGCGGCCGCCGCCGCCGGCGCCCTCGTCCTCGCCGCCGCCTGCGGCTCGGCCGGCACCGGCACCACCGCCGGCGGCGTCAAGCCCCCGAAGATCGCCGCCCAGCAGTCCCTCGGCCCCGGCGAGGGCTCGGTCAACCTGATCGCCTGGGCCGGCTACGTCGAGGACGGCAGCAACGACCCCAAGACCGACTGGGTCACCGACTTCGAGAAGCAGACCGGCTGCCAGGTCAACAGCAAGATCGCGGCCTCCTCCGACGAGATGGTCAGCCTGATGAAGACCGGCCAGTACGACGCGGTCTCCGCCTCCGGCGACGCCTCGCTGCGGCTGATCGCCGGCGGCGACGCCGCCCCGGTCAACACCGCCCTCGTCCCGAACTACGCGGACGTCTTCGCCGGACTGAAGAACCAGCCCTGGAACTCCGTCGACGGCGTCTCCTACGGCATCCCGCACGGCCGCGGCGCCAACCTGCTCATGTACAACACCGAGAAGGTCTCCCCCGCCCCCGACTCCTGGGCGGCCGTCTTCGACAAGGCCTCGGCGTACAAGGGCAAGGTCACCGCGTACGACTCCCCCATCTACATCGCCGACGCCGCGCTCTACCTGATGAAGACCAGGCCCGAGCTCGGCATCACCAACCCCTACGCGCTGGACCGGGCCCAGTTCGACGCCTCCGTCGCGCTGCTCAAGGAGCAGAACGCCAACATCGGCGAGTACTGGAGCGACTACCTCAAGGAGATCTCCGCCTTCAAGAGCGGCGACTCCGTCGTCGGCACCAGCTGGCAGGTGATCGTCAACACCGCCCAGGCCGAGAAGGCCCCGGTCGCCGCCGTGCTGCCCAAGGAGGGCGCCACCGGCTGGTCGGACACCTGGATGGTCTCCGCCAAGGCCAAGCACCCGAACTGCGCCTACAAGTGGCTGGACTGGATCATCTCGCCGAAGGTGAACGCCCAGGTCGCCGAGTACTTCGGCGAGGCACCCGCCAACGCGAGGTCCTGCGCGCGGACCGCCGACACGAACCACTGCGCCACCTACCACGCGGCCGACGAGCCCTACTGGAAGAACGTCCACTTCTGGACCACCCCGGTGGCGAACTGCGTCGACGGCCGCAAGGACGCGAAGTGCGTGCCCTACCAGGAGTGGGTCCAGGCCTGGACCGGGATCAAGGGCTGAGCCGCACCATGACCACCACCGCGCCGGCCGCCGGATCCGTCCGGCGGCTCGCCGGGGCCCTGCACCGCCGCCCCCGGCTGCAGCTGTCCCTGCTGCTCTCCGCCCCGCTGGCCTGGCTCGCCCTGGCCTACCTCGGATCCCTCGCCGTCCTGCTGATGTCGGCTTTCTGGACCACCGACACCTTCACCTCCAGCGTCGTGAAGGTCTGGAACACCGACAACTTCGCCGCCCTGTTCACCACCGACGTCTACCGGCAGGTCGCCCTGCGCAGCATCGGCACCGCCCTCGCGGTGACGGCGCTGTGCGCCGTCGTCGCCCTGCCGATCGCCTTCTTCACCGCCCGGGTCGCCAAGCCCCGCTGGCGTCCGCTGCTGGTGGTCGCCATCCTCACCCCGCTGTGGGCCAGCTACCTGGTCAAGGCGTACGCCTGGCGGCTCATCCTCGCCGAGGGCGGCCTGCTGGACTGGCTGCTCGCCCCGTTCGGCCTGCACGGGCCCGGCTACGGGCTCGGCGCCACGATCACGGTGCTGACCTACCTGTGGCTGCCGTACATGATCCTGCCGATCCACACCGGCCTGGAGAACCTGCCGGACAACCTGCTGGAGGCCTCCGCCGACCTCGGCGCCGGCACCGGCCGCACCCTGCGCTCCGTGGTCCTGCCGATGCTGCTGCCCTCGATCGCCGCCGGCTCCGTCTTCACCTTCTCGCTCAGCCTCGGCGACTACATCGCCGTGCAGATCGTCGGCGGCAAGACCCAGCTCATCGGCAACCTCATCTACTCGAACATCACCCTGGACCTGCCGATGGCCGCGGCGCTCGGCACCGTCCCGGTCGCGATCATCGTCCTCTACCTGCTCGCGGTGCGCCGCACCGGAGCCCTCAGCAGCCTCTGACGGCCCGCACAGCGAAGGCCCCCCATGAACTTCTCCCGCCCCGCACGGATCGCCCTGCGGATCGCCGCCGGGCTCGGCTTCGCGGCGATCTACCTCCCGCTGCTGCTCGTCCTGGTCAACTCGCTCAACCCCGACCGCAGCGCCGGCTGGCCACCGCCCGGCCTCACCCTGCACTGGTGGGCGGAGGCGTGGCGCAGCACCGGCGCCCGCGACGCCCTGTGGACCTCGGTCAAGGCCGGGGCCGGCGCCACCGCGATCGCCCTCGTCCTCGGCACCCTGATCGCCTTCGCCGTCCAGCGGTACCGCTTCTTCGGCCGGGAGGCGGTCTCCTTCGCCGTGGTGCTGCCGATCGCGCTGCCCGGCATCATCACCGGCGTCGCCCTCAACACCGCCTTCCGCACCGTGCTGGAGCCGCTCGGCGTCGGCCTCGGCATGTTCACCGTGATCGTCGGCCACGCCACCTTCTGCATCGTGGTGGTCTTCAACAACGTGGTGGCCCGGCTGCGCCGCACCTCCGGCACGTACGAGGAGGCGGCCATGGACCTGGGCGCGCACGGCTTCCGGGTCTTCGTGGACGTGACCTTCCCGCTGATCCGCACCGCGCTGCTGGCCGGCGGGCTGCTCGCCTTCGCGCTCTCCTTCGACGAGATCGTGGTGACCACCTTCACCGCCGGGCCCGGGGTGCGGACCCTGCCGGTGTGGATCTTCTCCAACATGGCCCGGCCGCAGCAGGCGCCGGTGGTCAACGTGGTCGCCGCGGTGCTGGTGCTGCTCTCGGTGGTGCCGATCTACCTGGCGCAGCGGCTGTCCGCCGACACCGCGGGCGGCGGGCGGCTGTGAGCCGGCGCGGTCAGTCGTCGGCCATCGCCGCCCGGCCGCCGGGGACGCGGGAGGCGAGCTCCTTCCAGAAGCCGTCCCGGATCGCGTAGCGGTCCGCCTCGTCTATCTGGTCGTCCTTGTGGGCGAGCAGGCCGAAGCGGGCCGCGTAGCGCAGCAGCTCGCCGTCGAGGCGGTGCGGGATGCGCGGGTAGTCCGTCCACAGCACGGTGAGGCGCTCGGTCGCGCCGAGCCGGTCGATCCAGCGGCGGGCGAAGACCTGGCCCACCTCCTGCGCGTCGCCGCCGACGCTGGTGATGTCCTCCTCGCGGTCCGCCCAGCGCTGGGCGGAGGTGGTGAGCTGGGCCAGTGTGGGCAGGCCGTCGCCGGCCGCGGCCGCGGTGTCGGCCGGCGGCCGATCGACCCAGCCGCGGTCGGAGGTCCAGCGCAGCACCGGGCCGCCGTGCGCGGCGGCCGCACGGTCGGCCGGGATGCGCTCGGCGGCCGAGCGCACCGCGAGGTCCTTGGGGGTGGGCACCACCTTGAGGGCGGCGGCAGGCTGCGGGCGGCCGGCCGCGGGCGGGTCCTGCGGCGCCCCGGGCGCGGCGGCGAGCAGGCCCGCGATCCGGGGCGGGGCGGAGGGCGCCGGAAAGGCCGCGGGCAGCTCGCGCAGCCGCACCCACCGCTCCATCCAGGCGCGGTCCAGGACGCGGCGCTCGTCCGCCTCGGCGACCAGGTCCTCGGACTGGTTGAAGTCCCCGTCGGCGGCCTGCAGCGCCCACAGGTGGACGGCCACCCCGTGCTCCTTGGCGGACATCACACCCGGCAGCAGGTCCCCGTCGCCGGTGACCAGCACCACGTCGGTGCAGGCGTGGTTGCGGGCGAGCTCGGTCAGCTCGGCGTGCATCGCCGCGTCCACGCCCTTCTGCACCCAGCGGCCCTCCGCCCGGGTCAGCGCACCCAGCCGGACGGTGACCCGCGGCAGCACCCGCAGCCGCCGGTGCTCGGGCAGCGGACGGCGGTCGGGGGCGGCGTCGAACCAGTAGACCCGCAGCAGCGGCAGCCCGGTCTCGGCCTCGGCGCGCTCGCGCAGCGCGGTGATCAGCACGGTGTGGTCGACCGTCACCCGGGACCGGGCCGGCTCGCCGACCAGCAGGCTGGCGGCGGCTCCCAGCAGGTAGCCGGCATCGACGAGGACTACGCAGCGGTCCACGTCCGCTCCTCTCCTCCGGGGACCCCCGGTGGGGCGGGGGCTGGCCACCCCTCGCGGGGCGGGGGATTGGGCTGTCCTTACCCTCCGATCCGGCGTCGAACCGCCGCCGGCCCCCCGGGCCGTGCCGGAGCACCCCCGGCCTGCGGCGATACTGGGGGGATCATGCGGAAGACTTCCTGGGCGCTGTGCGCGGTGGCGGCCGGTGCGGCGGTGGCCGTGCTGGCGGTACCCACCATCACCACCGACCGTTCGCGCGGTGACACCGCGATCACCTCGATCAGCGTCAACAACGGGCGCCCGATCCTGCTGGGGCCGCAGAAGGCGACGACCTTCCCGGTGGTGGTGGCGGCCCGCGACGACTCCGGCATCCGCGCGGTCGACCCGGTCGGCGTGTGGGGGCCGAACTACGGCGTGCTCACGGTGGGCCCGATGCGCTGCACCGCCTCCTCGGCCACCGAGTCGGTGTGCCGCGGCACGGTGACCGTCGACCCGGTGAAGAAGCAGATCTTCAACGACGAGGCCGGCACCTGGTTCGTCGACCTGCAGGTGCGGGCCAACGACGGCGACCGCTACGTGGCCAAGACCGCCGGCGGCTTCTCGCTGAAGCGGGCGGCCAAGCTGTCCGGCTCCGGCGTGCCGGCGAAGGCGGCGGCCGGGCAGCGGATCACCGTGCAGGGCTGGCTCGCCCGCTCGTTCTGGTCCGACAACCGCTTCCACGGCTACGCGGACGGCGTGGCGTACCTGCAGTTCCGCCCGGAGGGCTCGCACCGGTGGCGCACCGTCGCCGAGGCGGTCTCCACCGGCTCCGGCACGGTCAGGGCCACCGTCCCGGTCACCGGTCCCGGCGACTTCCAGTGGTACGCGCCGGGCGACAAGTGGACGGGCGACGCCGTCTCCGCGGAGATGCCGGTCGCCGTCCGCTGACCTGACGCGGACGGCCCCGCCCCCGTCGGAACGGGAGCGGGGCCGCGGGGCGTGCCCGGTCAGCCGCGGAGCTCGGCGGCGACCAGCTCGGCGATCTGCACCGCGTTCAGCGCGGCGCCCTTGCGCAGGTTGTCGTTGGAGAGGAACAGCGACAGGCCGTTGTCGACCGTCTCGTCCGCCCGGATCCGGCCGACGTAGGTCGGGTCCTGGCCCGCCGCCTGCAGCGGGGTCGGGATGTCGGTGAGCTCGACGCCGGGCGCGCCGGCCAGCAGCTCCACCGCGCGGCCCGGGGCCAGCGGCGCCGCGAAGCGGGCGTTCACCTGCAGCGAGTGGCCGGTGAACACCGGCACGCGGACACAGGTGCCGGAGACCTTGAGCTCGGGGATGCCGAGGATCTTGCGGCTCTCGTGACGGAGCTTCTGCTCCTCGTCGGTCTCGTTGGAGCCGTCCTCGACGATCGAGCCGGCCAGCGGGACGACGTTGAAGGCGATCGGACGCTTGTACACGCCGGGCGCCGGGTACTCGACCGCGGAACCGTCGTGGACCAGCGCGGTCGCGCCGTCCACCACCTTCGCCGCCTGGTCGTGCAGCTCGGACACACCGGCCAGACCGCTGCCGGACACCGCCTGGTAGGTGGAGACCACCAGGGAGACCAGGCCGGCCTCCTCGTGCAGCGGGCGCAGCACCGGCATGGCGGCCATGGTGGTGCAGTTCGGGTTGGCGATGATGCCCCTGGGGCGGTCGGCGATCGCCTCCGGGTTGACCTCGGCGACGACCAGCGGCACCTCGGGGTCGCGGCGCCAGGCGGAGGAGTTGTCGATGACGACCGCGCCCGCCGCGGCGACCTTGGGGGCGAGCGCCTTGGAGGTGGAACCGCCGGCCGAGAAGATCACGATGTCCAGGCCGCTGTAGTCGGCGGTGGCCGCGTCCTCCACGGTGATCTCGGTGTCCTGCCACGGCAGCGTGCGCCCGGCGGACCGCGCCGAGGCGAACAGCCGCAGCTGCTCGACCGGGAAGTCCCGTTCCGCCAGGATCTCGCGGACGACGCCGCCGACCTGGCCGGTGGCCCCAACGATGCCGATCCTCATTGCGTTTCCTCCATGTCGTGCTCGATCGGGTTGTGCTTGATCGCCGTCCGCACCCTGCCATCATGCCTTGTCACGGGCCCGGCCCGTCACGGCGTCCCACGGTGTGGGCGGGCGGAGCGGGCGGGCGGCCGCCCACGGCCGGGAGCCCCTCCGGGTTCGGTGCACGGGCTCCGCAAGATGTCCGGGTGTGGTCGACGCGGACGGGGATTCGTCCGAAAACAATTCGCCACCGAACGGATGAGGGTCTCCCAGGGGCGGGTGGGGCAGGGCCCCGGGGGCGGGTGGGGGCAGGACCTCAGGGGCGCGGGGAACCGCGCGATTCGGATGGGGCAGGCCCTACAGATCCGGGGAAGGCCGGATCCGCCCTGTGCACCGCCCTCGGACTGCGCAGTTCCCCGCGCCCCTGAGTCCTGTGAGTCCTGCCGCTGGATCCGTCACTCCGTGACTGCGGCGAGCCGGTCGAGGGCGGTGGCGACGGCGGCGGGGGTGGCGGGGAGCAGTGGCAGCCGGACGTCCGGGGTGGGGATCCGGCCCTGGGCGTGCAGGACGCCCTTGACCACGGCGGGGTTGGGTTCGGCGAACGCGGCGCGGGCGAGGGCGGCCAGCCGGTGGCCCAGCTCCCGGGCGCGGGCCGCGTCGCCCTTGCGCCAGGCGTCGGCGAGTTCGGCGTACTGCCCGGTGGCGAGGTGGGCGGAGGCGAGGATGCCGCCCTCGGCGCCGATCGCCATCAGCGCGGACAGGTGGGCGTCGTCGCCCGCCAGCACGCCCCGGTGCCCCCGCCCGAGCAGCTCGACCGCCGTGTCGTCGACGCCGCCGGCCGCGTACTTCACCCCGGCGACGCCCGGCAGCCGCAGCACCTCGTCGAGCGTGCCGGCGTCGAGCTGCTGCCCGGTGCGGTACGGGATGTGGTAGACGATCAGCGGTACGGGGCTGTGCTCGGCGAGGTGCCGGAAGTGCGCCAGCACCCCGGCCCGGCCCGGGCGGACGAAGGCGGGCACCGTCACCAGCGCGGCGTCGGCGGTGCCGTCCAGGGCGGCCAGCGCCTCGGCGGTACGGCGGGTGTCGCCGCCGCCGACGCCGACCACCAGTGGTGCGCCGTGCGCCCGGCAGACCGGGGCCGCGGCGGCGAGGACGGTGCGCTTCTCGGCCTCGTCCAGGGAGCCGGGCTCGCCGGTGGTGCCGAGCGCGACCAGGCCGGCGGCGCCGGCGGCGAGCAGCTCGTCGGCGAGGCGCTCCAGGGCGTCGGCGGCGACGGTGCCGTCCGCGGCGAAGGGGGTGACGAGCGGTACGTGAATCCCGTGCAGGTCCATGCGGTCGAGCCTGACGCCCCGGCATCGTGCAGGTCCAGTTCACATTTCCGAGGCTTCTCGTAAGCTGAGCCGATGCTCGACGTCCGCCGCCTGCGCCTGCTCCGCGAACTCGCCCACCACGGCACGATCGCCGCGGTCGCCGAGGCGCTCGCGTTCAGCCCGTCCGCCGTCTCGCAGCAGCTGTCGGTGCTGGAGCGGGAGGCCGGGGTGCCGCTGCTGGAGCGGACCGGGCGGCGGGTGGCACTGACCCCGGCGGGGCTGAACCTGGTGCGGCACGCGGAGGCGGTGCTGGAGCGGCTGGAGCAGGCCTCGGCCGAGCTCGCGCACGCCCGCCGGGGGCTGGCCGGGCCGCTGCGGATCGGCACCTACCCGTCGGCGGCGCGGGCGATCGTGCCGGCCGCGCTGGCCGGGCTGGCGGCCCGTCACCCGGGGCTGGAGCCGATGGTGACGGAGGTCGACCCGGCGGCGGTGGCGGCGGCGCTGCGGGCCGGCGAGCTGGACGTGGCGCTGGTCCACGAGTACGACCTGGTGCCGGCCGAGCCGGAGCCAGGCCTGGCGTTCACCCAGCCGGTGTTCACCGAGCCGATGTACCTGGCCGCGGCGGGCGCGGGCACGGTCGCCGAACACCGCGGCTCGCCGTGGATCATGGCGCCGGCGGGCACGCTCTGCCACACGATGACCCTGCGGGCCTGCCAGAGCGCCGGGTTCACCCCGCGGGTGCGGCACCACGTGGACGACTTCACCACCGTGCTGGCGCTGGTGGCGGTGGGCCAGGGCGTCGCCCTGGTGCCGCACCTGGGCACGGTGCCGGCCCCGCCGCCGGGCGTGGTGCTCACCCGGCTGCCGATGTACCGACGGACCAGGACGGCCTTCCGCGCCGGTGCCGCCGCCCACCCGGCGGTCGCCGCGTTCACCGCCGCCCTGCACTCCGCCGTCCCGCCGGAGCTCGGCGGCGGCGTCCCGCAGGTCTGAGGGCCGGGCGGCCGGGCGTCAGCCGGGCTTGCGGGCGTCGACCAGGGTGCGGGCGGAGTGGGCGACGAACGGGCCGTCGGACTCGATCAGCGCGTGCAGCTCGCGCAGGCGGTCGCGGTACTGCCCGACGGTGAAGCCGGGCACCATCCAGATCACCTTGCGCAGGAACCAGACCACCGCCCCGATGTCGTGGAACTCGATCCGCAGCCGCTCGGTGCGCAGGTCGACGACCTCCAGCCCGGCGGCCTCGGCGGCGGCCCGCTCGTCCTCGGGGTGACGGCCGCGGAGGACGGACTCCGGCAGCGGGCCGAGGAAGAACTCGACGAGTTCGAAGACGCTCGCCGGGCCGACGTGCTGGGCGAAGTAGGTGCCGCCGGGCCGCAGCACCCGGGCGATCTCCGCCCAGTGCGGCACGACGGGGTGACGGCTGGTCACCAGGTCGAAGGCGGCGTCCGCGAAGGGCAGCGGCGGGTCCTCGGGGGCCGCGACCACCACCGCGCCGAGCGGGTGGAGCAGCGCGGTGGCCTTCGCCAGGTTGGGCGGCCAGCCCTCGGTGGCCGCCATCAGCGGCGGGAAGGGCGCGGCCCCGGCGAGCACCTCGCCGCCGCCGGTCTGCAGGTCGAGAGCGGCGCCGGACCGCGCGAGGCGTTCGCGGAGCAGCCGCTGGTAGCCCCAGGAGGGGCGCTGTTCGGTGGCTCGGCCGTCCAGCCAGGAGAAGTCCCAGCCGTCCACGGAGGCCGCCTCGGCCTCGGCCACCAGTTCGTCGAAGGTGCGTGCCATGGCCCGATCCTGGCCCGGGCGGGACGACCGGGGCCACTGCTTATTGGCGGGCACGGCTCGGGCGCTACTCTTCGCGCATGGCAGAGCTGATCAACGAGGACGTGCCCGGCCGCTACGGCCCCGAGGCCACCGTCGAGGTGGAGCCGTACGAGGTGGGGGCGGTGCGCACCGAGTACTCGCCGCGGCACGACGGCGACCCGGACCCGGGCGAGATCGTGTGGACCTGGGTGCCGTACGAGGAGCGGGACGGCCGCGGCAAGGACCGACCGGTGCTGGTGGTGGCGCGCGAGGAGGGCGGCAGCCTGCTGGCCGTCATGCTCTCCAGCAAGGGCCACGACGGGGACCGCGACTGGGTGCCGATCGGCTCCGGCCCGTGGGACAAGTCCGGCCGGGACTCCTGGGTGGCGCTGGAGCGCGTCATGCGGGTGTGGGACGGCGGCATGCGCCGCGAGGCCTGCGCCCTGGACCGGGCCCGCTTCAACCTCGTCGTGGACAGCCTCCGCCGCCGCTACCGCTGGCGCTGAACCGCACACCGGCGGGGGTGGCCGGATGCCGCCCCCGCCGATAACGATTCACCGATCCCCGCACCCGCTCCCGGGCGTCCTCGGTAGAACTGGCGGACGACCTAGCACCGGGAGCCCGGACACGTGAGCACCAACCACCCGTCGAATTACGGCTATCCGACGGACCCTCAGCAGAACCCCTATGCGCAGCAGGCGGGCCACCAGCCACCGCCCGCCCCGGGCTACGGAGCGCCGCCCCCTCCCCCGACCGCACCGCCCGGCTACGGACCCGGTGCCTACGGGCAGCCCGGCAGCACTGCCCCCGGGTACGGCGCACCCGGCTACGGCGTCCCGGGACAGGGCACCCCCGGATACGGCACTCCGGGGTACGGAACTCCGGGGTACGGTGCGCCGGGGTACGGGCAGCCGCCGCAGGCACTGCCGCACTGGCTCAGCCCGGCCGGCCCGCCCGGTGTGCCCCCGGCGCCGGGGACCCGCGTCCTGGCCCCGCCCGGGGAACGCCTGGTCGCCCGCCTGATCGACCTCGCGATCCAGCTGATCCCGGCCGTCATCCTCTACGCCCTGCTCGGGGAGTACCTCGGAAACCTCTTCGTCGGCCTGCTGGCCTTCGCGTACGAGGCGGCGCTGATGGTCACCCAGCACGGCCAGACGGTCGGCAAGAAGGCGATGAGGCTGCGCGTGGTGGACGCCGCGACCGGCGGCCGACCGACCGACAGCGCCCTCTGGGGACGCTCGGCCGTCGCCACCGTGCCCGGCGCCGTGTACTGCATCGGGTGGCTGTTCGAGGCGCTCGACTCGATGTGGCAACTGTGGGACAGGCCGCTGCAGCAGTGCCTGCACGACAAGGCCGTACGAACCGTGGTGGTCAAGGAAAGCTGACGACCCACCGCCAGGCGCGCACGGGAGACCTGCGCTGACGGGGTGGTGCACCCCGTCAGCGCAGACCCGGCGTCAGCCGGCCAGGCAGCTGGGGCCGAGGAGTTGCTTGAGGTCGCCGAAGAGGGCCGGGTCGGACTTGACCCGGTGCCGGTCGAGGCGCAGCACGGTGGTCTTGTTGCGGCCCTCCAGTCGCAGCCGGACCTCGGTGGTGCCCTTGTGGTGGGTGAGCACCTCGCCGAGGCGGGCGACCAGCGGCGGGGTGACGCGGCCGCTCGGGATGTTGATGACGATCGGCGCCTCGGCGTGCGCGTTGGAGAGGTCGGGGACGGACAGTTCCATGCCCATCAGCCGCGGCACGTCCTCCCGCTTGTCCAGCTTGCCGCGGACGAACACCACGGCGTCCTCGACGAGTTGGGAGGAGACCAGCTGGTAGCTGGCGGGGAAGAACATGCAGTCGATGGAGCCGGCGAGGTCCTCGACGGTGGCGATCGCCCAGGCGTTGCCCTGCTTGGTCATCTTCCGCTGGAGGCCGGAGATGATGCCGCCGATGGTGACGATGGCGCCGTCCGGGCGTTCGGCGAGGTCGGCGACGGCGCAGTCGGCCTTGTCGGCGAGGACGTGCTCGATGCCGTGCAGCGGGTGCGAGGAGACGTACAGGCCGAGCATCTCCCGTTCCTGGGTGAGCAGGAAGGACTTGTCCCACTCCTCCTCGGAGAAGACCACGTCGAGGCCGAAGCTCGGCTCGTCGGAGACGGAGTCGCCGCCGAAGAGGTCGAACTGGCCCTCGGCCTCCTTGCGCTTGACGCCGACCACGTTGTCGATCATCGGCTCGAACTGCGCGGTGAGGCCCTTGCGGGTGTGTCCGAGGGAGTCGAACGCGCCGGCCTTGATGAGGGATTCGACCGTCCGCTTGTTGCAGACCACCGACTCGACCTTGTCCAGGAAGTCGGGGAAGGAGGCGAACTTCCCCTTGGACTTGCGGGTGCGGATCATCGACTCGACGACCGGGCCGCCGACGTTGCGGATGGCGGTGAGGCCGAAGCGCACGGTGTCGTTGCCGTGCGGGGTGAAGTCGGCGTCCGATTCGTTGACGTCCGGCGGCAGGACGCTGATGCCCATCTTGCGGGCCTCGTTGAGGTAGACCGCGGACTTGTCCTTGTCGTCCTTGACCGAGGTGAGCAGGCCGGACATGTACTCGGCCGGGTAGTTGGCCTTGAGGTAGGCCGTCCAGTAGGAGACCAGTCCGTAGCCGGCGGTGTGGGCTTTGTTGAACGCGTAGCCGGAGAAGGGGACGAGGACGTCCCACACGGCCTGGACCGCGGCGTCGGAGTAGCCGTGCTCGCGGCAGCCCTTCTGGAAGGGGACGAACTCCGCCTCCAGGATCTCCTTCTTCTTCTTGCCCATGGCGCGGCGCAGCAGGTCGGCCTGGCCGAGCGAGTAGCCGGCGAGGATCTGCGCGGCCTTCTGGACCTGCTCCTGGTAGACGATCAGGCCGTAGGTGGGCTCCAGGATCTCCTTGAGCGGCTCCTCCAGCTCCGGGTGGATCGGGGTGATCTCCTGCTGGCCGTTCTTGCGCAGGGCGTAGTTGGTGTGCGAGTTGACGCCCATCGGGCCGGGGCGGTACAGCGCGAGGACGGCGGAGATGTCCTCGAAGTTGTCGGGCTTCATCAGGCGCAGCAGCGAGCGCATGGGGCCGCCGTCGAGCTGGAAGACGCCGAGGGTGTCGCCGCGGGCGAGGAGTTCGTAGGTCGGCTTGTCGTCGAGGGGCAGATCAAGCAGGTTGATCTTGATGCCCTTGTTCTTCTCGATCGCCTTGACGGCGTCGTCCATGATCGTCAGGTTGCGCAGGCCGAGGAAGTCCATCTTGAGAAGGCCGAGGCCCTCACAGGTGGGGTAGTCGAACTGCGTGATGGTGACGCCGTCGGTGTGCCGGGTCCAGACCGGGATGTGGTCGGTGAGCGGCTCGGCGGACATGATGACGCCGGCGGCGTGCACGCCGGGCTGGCGGATCAGGCCCTCGATGCCGCGCGCGGTGTCGATGACCTTGCGGACGTCCGGGTCGGTCTCGTACAGGCCGCGGATCTCGCCGGCCTCGCCGTAGCGGGGGTGCGAGGAGTCGGTGATGCCCGACAGCGGGATGCCCTTGCCCATGACGTCCGGCGGCATCGCCTTGGTGATCCGGTCGCCCATCGCGTACGGGTAGCCGAGGACGCGCGAGGAGTCCTTGATGGCGGCCTTCGCCTTGATGGTGCCGTACGTGACGATCATGGCGACCTTGTCGGAGCCCCACTTCTCCGTCACGTAGCGGATCACGTCGCCGCGCCGGCGCTCGTCGAAGTCGATGTCGACGTCGGGCATCGAGATGCGCTCGGGGTTGAGGAAGCGCTCGAAGATCAGGCCGTGCGGGATCGGGTCGAGGTCGGTGATGCCCATGGCGTAGGCGACCAGCGAGCCGGCCGCGGAGCCTCGGCCGGGGCCCACCGCGATGCCCTGCTGCTTGGCCCACATGATGAAGTCGGCGACCACGAGGAAGTACGCCGGGAACCCCATCTGGATGATGGTGTCCATCTCGTACTCGGCGAGCTTCTTGTGCTCCTCGTCGTAGCCGCCCGGGAAGCGCCAGTCCATGCCCTCCCAGACCTTGGACTTGAAGAAGTCCGCCTCGGACTCGAAGCCCTCCGGGATGGGGAAGCGCGGCATGAGGTTCTTGAACTCGAACATGCCGGCGGTGTCGACCCGGGAGGCGACCAGCAGCTGGCTGTTGCGGCAGCCCTCCTGCCAGGCGTCGGAGGAGTCCAGGGCGTACATCTCGGCGGCCGACTTGATGTAGTAGCCGGTGCCGTCGAAGCGGAAGCGGTCCGGGTCGGAGAGGTTCTTGCCGGTCTGCACGCACAGCAGCAGGTCGTGGGCGCCCGCGTCGCCCTCGGTGGTGTAGTGCGAGTCGTTGGTGACCACCGGCGGGATGTTGAGCTTCTTGGAGATCTCCAGCAGCCCGTCGCGGACCCGCTTCTCGATGTCGAGCCCGTGGTCCATCAGCTCAAGGAAGTAGTTCTCGGCGCCGAAGATGTCCCGGTAGTCGGCGGCGGACTTCAGCGCCTCGTCGAACTGGCCGAGGCGCAGCCGGGTCTGCACCTCGCCGGAGGGGCAGCCGGTGGTGGCCATCAGGCCGGCCGCGTGCTCGGCGATGATCTCCTTGTCCATCCGGGGCCACTTCACCAGCCAGCCCTCGGCGTAGGAGCGCGAGGTCAGCTTGAAGAGGTTGTGCAGGCCCTCCCTGTTCCGGGCCCAGATGGTCTTGTGGGTGTAGGCGCCGGACGCCGAGACGTCGTCCTTCTTCTGGTGCGGCTGGCCCCACAGGATGCGCTTGGTGTTCGACCGGGACTCCGGGGCGACGTACGCCTCGATGCCGATCACCGGGGTGATGCCGGCCGCCTTCGCCTGCTTGTGGAACTCAGCGGCACCGTACATGTTGCCGTGGTCGGTCATCGCGACATGGGTCTGCCCGAGCCGCTCGACCTCCTTGAAGAGCTGCTTCAGCCGGGCGGCGCCGTCCAGCATCGAGTACTCGGTGTGGACGTGCAGGTGCGCGTACGGCTGGTCGCTCAAGGCGGGGCCTCCGGAGTCTCGGCATGATCGGAACCGGGCGCGAAACAGGTAAGGCCCGAGCCACCTGTCAGGGCCCGGACCACGGCTTCCGCGTCGCGGCACCGAGTCTAGTCCCCCGCCGCAGGTGTCTCGCGAGTCGCCACGGATGCGCATGCTTCCCTCACTTTCGGGCATCGGGGAGGCACGGGTGGCCACCCGGGGTTCCGGCCCGGCCGTGCACGCCGATAGCCTCTGGCGCACTGACGTGCGAGGAGGGGTTTCATGGCATTCGGCCCGGTGGTGCACGAGCGCCCGCGAGGCGGGGGGCTGATCGCGATCGGCGTGCTGCTGCTCGTCCAGACGGCCTCCGAGCTCGGGGTGCTCGCCTACGACATCGCCCAGGCGGGCCCCGGCTACCTGCTGACCGCCCTCGGCCTGTCCTACGCGGACTACGTCGACGCGCCGGTCGGGTTCTTCGCCTTCGACACCGGCTACTGCGTCGCCCTGCTGGCTCTCGCGATCGGCGCCTTCGTCGGCGGGCGCTGGGTCCGCCCGGCGGCCGTGGTGCTGACCTCGGTGACCGGTTTCGCCGCCCTCGCCCAGGTGCTCAACCAGGTGGTCTTCGAGGCCTCCCGGCGAACCTTCGCCGAGCCGCTCAGCCACCTGTGGCTGAACATGACACTACTGCTCACCGTCGCGATCGCGATCGCGGTCGCCGCGATCGTCGGCGCGACCCGTCCGGCCGCCCCGGCGGCTCCCGCCCCGGTAGCGTTCCACCCGTACGTCCCCGCGCAGCGCCAGGCTCACCCGCCGATACCACCGACGCCGCCCGGTACCCCGCCGGCGCCGCCCGCGCCGCCGAACGCCTGAACCGCGCGCGGCCCTTCCGTGCGGACCGTCCGGACCGTCCGGGCCGGACAGCACCACCGATAGGACTCCCTCATGCCCGACCAGCCCACCGTCGCCGACCGCGAGCCGGAGCGCGCCGAGACCGTCCTGCGGGTCTTCGACGCCGCGTTCGGGGAGCTGCTGGCGCATGACCCGGCCGCGTTCCGGGTGAAGTTCCGCAAGATGGCCGCCTCGGCCTTCGCCTTCTACCGGGGCACCGCGGCACTGTTCTACGCCGACCTCACCACCGACCCGTACCGCGAGTACGGCGCCCGGTTCCTCGACGAGCGGACCGGCCGGGTCTGGATCCACGGCGACCTGCACGCCGAGAACTTCGGCACCTACCTGAACGCCGAGGGCCGGCTGGTCTTCAACGTCAACGACTTCGACGAGGCCTACGTCGGCGCCTTCACCTGGGACGTCCAGCGGCTCGCCGCCAGCCTCGCGCTGATCGGCTACGCCAAGGCCCTCTCCGACGACACCATCAGCAGCCTGGTCCGCTCCTTCGCCGCCGCCTACCGGGGCCAGATCGCCGCCCTGGTCCGTGACGGCGACACCGCCCAGTTCACCCTGGACACCGCGGACGGGCCGATCCTCGACACGCTGCGCAGCGCCCGGCTGCAGACCCGGGTCGCGCTGCTCGACGCGGAGACCGTGATCGACGGCTGGGACCGCCGGTTCCGGATCGGCGGCGGCGCCTTCGAGCTCGACGCGGCCACCCGCGCCGAGGTGCTCGCCGCCTTCGAGCGTTACCTGGAGACCCTGCCGCCGGCCTCCCGGACGCGTCCGGAAGCGCTGCGGGTCAAGGACGTCTGCGGGCGCCGCGGCATCGGCATCGGCAGCGCCGGCCTGCCCTCCTACAACGTGCTGCTGGAGGGCCACACCGACGCCCTCGAGAACGACGTGATCATCTACATGAAGCAGGGCCAGACGCCGGCCGTCTCCCGGCACGTCACGGACCCGGCGATCCGCGGCTACTTCGAGCACGAGGGCCATCGCACCGTCATCTCGCAGCGCGCCCTGCAGGCGCACAGCGACCCGTGGCTCGGCTACACCACGCTGCGCGACCGCGGCCAGCTCGTCGCCGAGGTCTCCCCCTACGCGGCCGACCTCGACTGGACCGACCTCACCGAGCCGGACGACCTGCGCACCGTCACCGAGTACCTCGGCCGGGCCACCGCCGCCATGCACGCCGCCGCCGACGAGTCCTCCAGCGGCCACAGCCTCGTCCCGTTCTCCACCGAGCACGCCATCGACAGGGCGATCGCCGCCGACGAGGACGGCTTCACCGCCATGCTCGTCGACTTCGCCCACGCCTACGGGGACCGCGCCCGCCGGGACCACCAGATCTTCGTCGACCTCTTCCGCAACGGCCGCATCCCGGGGCTGTGACACCTGCGGACGCCGGTCCCCGGCGGGCGCCGGGGATCAGCGTCCGCGCAGTTCCCTGCGGATGACGAGGCGCAGGGCGGAGTACGTCTCGTCGACGGCGCAGACCTTGTTGTCGACCAGGCCGGTGGGCAGGGCGATCTCCCGCAGGACGTCCTCGGTGAGGTCGGTGGGGATGCGGGAGGCCCGCTTGGGCCAGGCGATCCAGAGGCCTGCGGCGGGGTGCATGGCGGCGCGGTGGTCGGCGAGGCGGGCGGCGAGGTCGGCCCGGTCGGCGGGGAACCAGAGCGCCACGTCGAAGGGGTCGGCCTCGTCCGGGTGGTGCTGGATGTCCAGGCCGTCCGGCGGGTCGGGGATCGCGAAGCCTGCGGGGGCGTCGGCGAGCAGGACGGTGTCGCCCGCCCTGATGCCGAGTTTGCGGGCGAGCGGGGTGCCCGAGTAGCCGGCGGCCGGCACGGTCAGGCGTCCAGGTCGGCGAGGAAGGCGAGGGTGGCGGCCCAGGTGAGTTCCGCAGCCTCCTCGTCGTAGTCGGGGAGCTCGGGGTCGGTGTAGATGTGCCCGGCACCGCGGTAGCGGTGGACCTCGACGTCGGCGCCGGCCTTGGTCATCCGCAGGTACCAGGCGTTCAGCCAGTCCTCGGGCTCGAAGGCGTCCGGCTCGGCGACGTGCAGCTGGACGGGGATCGAGGTCGCGGCGTCGTCGCGGATGTCGGAGGTGCCGTGCAGCAGGAGCAGGCCGGCGGCGTTGCTGTCGGCGAGGGCGAGGTTCTGGGCGAGTGCGGCGCCGAGCGAGAAGCCGGCGTAGACGATGCCGGGCCCGCCCTGGCCGAGCAGCGGGGCGGCGGCGTGCACGGCGCGGCGCAGCAGTTCGTCGGTGGTGACCTCGTCCTTGTAGGCCATGCCCTCCTCGACGGTGTCGAAGACCCGGCCGTCGTAGACGTCGGGGGTGTGCACCTCGTGGCCGGCGGCGCGGAGCCGGTCGGCGGCGGCGTGCACGGCCGGGCGGAGGCCGTAGGCGGAGTGGAAGAGGACGATCGTGGCCACGGGGTGCTCCTTCGCTCGCGGGGCGCGGCAAAGTCCCATGATCCCTCATTCCGGGGCACGGTGCGGGAGCGGTCGGGAGGCGTCAGGAGGCGGTCTCGACCCAGACGCCGTCGAAGCCCTGCTTGGCGTACAGGCTGACGAAGTTCCAGCCGGCGGGCGGGTTGGTGACGGTGAGGGTCTCGGCGTTGCCGCTGTGGACGGACTTGGCGGTGTACGCCGTGCTGGTGGCCCAGTTGGCGGAGCTGTAGTAGAGGTCGGCGTCGCCGGTGCCGCCGCCGCTGGTGACGGTGAGGCGGGCGGTGCCGGCGGGCACCCACAGGTAGAGGTAGCGGTGATCACCGGTGGGCGAGGCGAGGTTGCTGCGGCGGCAGCCGGGCTCCAGGCGGCGGGTGTCGGTGGCGGTGCACTCGGGCCGGGCGCAGCCGGTGGGGGTGCAGGTGCCGAGCCAGCGGTCGAAGTCGGCGTCGTAGCGGGTGCCGATGGTGCCGGTGAGCAGGGCACGGGCGCCGGCCCAGTCGCCGGTGCGGTAGCGGGCGAGCAGGGTGTCGACGTCGGCCCGGTGCGTCTCGGTCATGTAGCGGACGGCCAGGTAGCCCCAGTTGTAGATCCGGGTGGTGTCGGCGTTGTCGTAAGTGGTGTCGAAGAGGGTGCTGAGCCGGTAGGTGTGCTTGCCGGCCTGGGTGAGCGCGTCGGTGTAGACGGCGCCGCGGTAGGAGTAGGAGACGTACTCGGCGAAGCCCTCCACCCACCAGATGGTGGGGGTGGTGGTGCCGGCCTCGAAGTCGCCGTACATGTCGAAGCGGCCGTCGAGGTAGTGGGTGTACTCGTGGTTGAGGTTCCAGATCTGGAAGTCGGGGCGGAGCCACTCGGCCTCGTGGGCGATGAACCGGGGCTGGTTGCCGGCGGCGGAGGGGTCGCCCTCCAGGTACATGCCGCCGTTGTCGGTGCTGATGCCGTAGATGGCGCCGGCGTAGGTGCGGTAGTCGGTGCTGGAGTCGAAGACGACGACCTCGATGGTGGTGTTGCGGTCGCCGGCGACGGGGCCGTTGTCGCGGACGATGCCGTGCACGTAGGCGTCCTGGCCGGCGAGGCTGGTGCAGGTGGCGGCGAGCTGGTCGGCGGTCATCTGCTGGGCGAGGATGCGGATGCTCGGGCTGCAGGTGTGGCTGACCGTCAGGACGGCGGCCTTGAGGCGGTTCGCGAGGTCGCAGGTGCCGTAGTAGGCGCACTGGGCGGCGTCGTACTCGGCGGCCATCTCGGCGAGGCCGACCCAGAGCTGGGCGGTGGGGCCGGTCATCGCGGTGCGGCCGAGCAGGTCCTTGACCAGCGGCCGGACGGCGCCCTGGAGTTCGGGGTGCTGGAGGAAGCGGGCGAGTTCCCGGCCGGCGTTGGAGACTAGGTAGCCGCGGTCGCCGCCGAGCATCCCGAGGTGGCCGGCGGCGAAGGCGCCGAGGGTGTCGAGGACGCCGTGGTCGGCCTGGACGGCGGCGACGAAGTCGGGTGACTGGTGGCCGCGCCAGAGCACCGTGTAGGTGTTGTTGACGGCGCTGAGCATCCACCAGGAGGCGTCGTAGCGGCTGTCGTAGTCGGTCAGCAGGCGCCGGACGACGGACAGGTAGCGGGCGTTCTCGCCGGAGCTGTCGATCAGGATGACGGCCTCGGCGAGGGACTGGCCGTTGGCGTCGGTGACGTCGCGGGAGTGCGGGGCGGCGAAGAAGGCGTCGAGGGCGCCGCGGATCGAGCCCTGCAGGGCGCTGCCGTAGGGGCCGACGTCGCCGGAGTGGTACCACTGCACGTAGTAGCCGGCCCGCAGGTAGAGCACCAACTGGGCGGCGGAGGTGCTGTTGTCGCCGGGGTAGGCGGTGGAGACGTCCCGCAGGGCGTCGGCGACGGAGACCATCTGGGCCTCGCGGAAGGCGCCGCGGGCGTCCGTGCCGGTGAGCGTGAACAGGGTGTTGATGCAGCCGGTGTCGGCGGCCTTCACGGCCTGGACGAGGGCGGCGCCGGTGCGGCCGGTGAAGTCGCCGACCGAGCAGGCCGCGGCGCGAGGTGCGGCGACGCTGCGGGGCTCGCTGGTCAGGGGTGCGGTGCGGGGCTTGTCCCGCCGGGTGGCGGCCGCGTCATAGGCGGGCTGCGGGGCCCGGTCGGCGAGGTCGGTCGCGGCGGCCTCGGCGGGGGCCAGCGCGGTCTCGGGCCGCGGCGTGGTGGCCGGGCGCGGGGCCGGGCCGGAGCGGGCGGTGGTGCCGGTCAGCCGGGGGGCCGTCGGGACGGCCACGCTCTCGGTGGAGAGCAGCAGGCCGAGGGTCAGGCAGCAGACCACGGCGAGGGCGAGCCATCGCAGGGCGCGCAGGGCTGAGGGTGTCCGGGAGGTGTGCACGTGGGGGCCTCCGGGCCGGGTGAAGTGGCCGCGTGGGGGCGGCCGTTGACGGGGGCGGGCAGGACGGGGCGATCCGCACGGCTCCGCTGTCCGCGAGGTGTGACATGTACAATTGCATGCGTCACATGGCATGGGAAGTCCTCACGCAGGCTCAAGTTCGCCTCTCTGATGCCCAGTTGGGCGTGAGCTGCGGCGAAGCGGCGTGGACATGAAGAGTCAGGGAATAGTCGTCCCAAAGTATGGACATCTGATTACCAGCCAGTAGCCTCTGACGCTGTGACAGAGACCACCGACTCCGTGTCCCCCGCCGTCGCCCGGCCGCGCCGCCGCCGGGTGCTGAAGGCCGCCGCCCTCACCGCGGGTGCGGCCGTCCTGCCGATCGCCGCGGGCACCGCGCCGGCCACCGCCGCCACCGCGCCGCAGTTCCTGCACGGCGTCGCCTCGGGCGACCCGCTGCCCGACGGCGTCGTCCTGTGGACGAGAGTGACGCCCACCCCGGACGCCGTCCCCGGCTCGAACGCCGGCCCGGCCACCGACGTGGTGTGGCAGGTCGCCACCGACAAGTCCTTCAGCTCGGTGCGCGCCGGCGGCACGGTCACCACCTCTGCCGGCACCGACCACACCGTCAAGGTGGACGTCCGCGGCCTGACCCCCGACACCGTCTACTGGTACCGCTTCACCGCCGGCGGCGTCTCCTCCCCCGTCGGCCGCACCCGCACCGCGCCCACCGCCGACGCCGCCCTCGACCGGCTGCGGCTCGGCGTCGCCTCCTGCGCCAACTGGGAGGCCGGCTACTTCTCCGCGTACCGCCACCTCGCCGCCCGCGGCGACCTCGACGTCTTCCTCTTCCTCGGCGACTACATCTACGAGTACAAGACCGGCGAGTTCTGCGCCGCCGGCAAGGTCGTCCGCCCGCACGAGCCGGCGCACGAGATCACCACCCTCGCCGACTACCGCACCCGGCACGGCAGGTACAAGACCGACCCGGACCTGCAGGGCCTGCACGCGATCATCCCGACCGTCGCGATCTGGGACGACCACGAGTTCGCCAACGACGCGTGGGCCGGCGGCGCCGAGAACCACACCCCCGGCACCGAGGGCGACTGGTCCGAGCGGATGGCCGCCGCCAAGCAGGCCTACTTCGAGTGGATGCCCGTCCGCCCGTCGATCGCCGGCACCACCTACCGCCGGCTGCGCTACGGCAAGCTCGCCGACCTGCACCTGCTCGACCTGCGGTCCTTCCGCTCCCAGCAGGTCAAGGTCGGCAACGGCGACGTCGACTCCGCCGACCGCACCATGACCGGCCGCGCCCAGCTCGACTGGCTGAAGTCCGGCCTCTCCGCCTCCGACACCACCTGGCGGCTCATCGGCAACGAGGTGATGATCTCCCCCGTCGCCTTCCTCTCGCTGCCCGACTACCTGCTGCGGCCGATCGCCAAGCTGCTCGGCCTGCCCGGCGAGGGCCTCGCGATCAACACCGACCAGTGGGACGGCTACACCCACGACCGCCGCGAGCTCCTCGGCCACCTGAAGAACAACGGCATCGGCAACACCGTCTTCCTCACCGGCGACATCCACTCCGCCTGGGCCGCCGACGTGCCGAACGAGGCCGCCACCTACCCGGCCTCCGGCAGCGTCGCCACCGAGTTCGTCGTCACCTCGGTCAGCTCCGACAACATCGACGACTTCCTCAAGGTCGCCCCGCAGACCCTCTCGCTGGTCGCGGCCGCCGCCATCCAGGCCGCCAACCGCCACATCAAGTGGGTCGACCTCGACTCGCACGGCTACGGCGTCCTCGACATCACCCCGCAGGCCGTGCAGATGGACTACTACATCCTCTCCGACCGCACCCGCAAGGACGCCACCACCAAGTGGACCCGCTCCTACCGCACCCGCACCGGCACCCAGCAGGTCGAACGCGTCTGGTCCCCCGTCAAGTGACGCCCCGGCGCCCGCCCACGGCAGGAGAGGCCACGGGCGGGCGCCCCGGCGCTGCGGTCAGGGGGCGAAGCGGGCGAGCAGGTCGCCCGCGGTGAGGCGTTCGAGCTGTTCGGGGGCGGCGTCGAAGGGGCCCGGGTAGAGGCGGTAGGCCTCGCCGGAGAGCTTCTCGGGGGCGGGGACGTCGCCGTCGACCAGGGCGACGAACGCCCGGGTGCCGGTGAGGCGTTCGGTGGGTGTGCCGGGCCCGGCCGGGTCCGGGTCGGCGAGGGTCCGCAGGCGGGCGGCGAAGGCGGCGACGGGCTCGCCGTCCCGGCGGCGCCACCGGCGGACACCCGCACCGTCGCGGCCGCGGACCAGCACCTCGTCGGTGCCGCCGGCGGCCCGGGCGCAGGCGAGGTCCCACAGGGTGGCCCGGTTGCCCGGGGCGAAGTGGGCGAGGACGTCCCGGGAGAGCCGGCCGACCTCCTCGCTGTACCGGCGGACGCTGTGGAAGCCGCCGTCGGCACCGGTGTTGAGGTCCGTCCAGGTGTACCGGCGGTCCGCCAGGTCGACGATCATCGGGACGCAGACCTTGGCGTCGCCGACCAGGTCGAGCCGCTGCCGGACGGCCTTCGGGTCGTAGTGGCCGGCGCCGCGGTCGGCCGCCGCCAGCTGGATGAACCCGGCGAAGGCGTCGGTGAGCTGCTCGAAGGCGACGTCGTTGTAGCTGAACACGATCATCACGGCGTAGCGGGTGCCGTCGGCGGTGAGCCGGGCCAGGTCGAGGTCGACGAACTCGGTGGCGCCGTCGGGCGGCGGGGCGGAGACGAAGTCCCCGGAGTGGACGGCCGCCCGGTCGCCGTGCACCAGCGAGGTGTAGTCGCACAGGCCGGTGAACCGCCAGTCGGCGTCGTACAGGGCGACCGACAGGTCGAGGTCGACCCGCAGGTGTTCGGGCTGCATCCAGTGCAGGAAGAGCCGCAGCCGATCGCCGGCCGGGAGGCGCTGCCGGGAGCCGCGCGGCACCGAGACGAGGGTCTTGGCGGCGGCCCGCTCCGCGAAGGGGACGACCAGGTCGGCGAGGCCCTCGTCGACCAGCGCGAGGTCGAACCGCTCCCCCGTGCTGCGGCGCAGCAGTTCGGCCTCGATGGACTCGACGATCGGACGGGCGAGTTCGGCCGGCACCACGGTGGCGTGGTCCTCGCGGGCGTGGGCCAGGGAGACGGTGCCGCGCGGGAAGTACAGCCGGCGCTCGCCCTGTTCGCGCCGGCCGCGGAGCCGTCCGTAGGCGCCGAGCAGCGGGCCGGGGGCGGCGCCGCGCAGGGCCTCGGTCACGGTGCTCAGCACGTCCGCGGGCAGTGGTTCGCCGGGGGCGCCGGCGGCCTGCACCCGGAGCAGGTGGTGCAGCCGGCGGGCGAGTTCGCCGGGCCGGGCGGCCAGTGCGCGGGCCGCACCGGCGACGTCGCCGGTGGCGAGGCGGGACTCGACCCGGCCGGCGAAGCCGGTGTGGGCGAGTCTCCTGCGCCCGCCGGACTCCACCACCCGTAGTGGGTGCGGTGGTTCGGCGAGGGCGGCGCCGATCGGATGTTCGCGCAGGTCGGTCTCGCGGAGCAGGGCGAAGGCCGCGGCGACGGACGGGAAGCGGGTGCGGTACTCGTACGGGTGGAGGAGTTCGCCGGCCCGCAGCCAGGCGGAGCGGTGCCGGCGGAGGTCCTCGGCGAGCGAGGGCAGCGGCAGTCCGTCGAGGATCGCCAGCAGGTCGCGGCGGAGCGGGCGCGGCAGGTTGCGCAGCCGCAGGCGGCGGGCGGTGGCGGGCAGCAGGTCGGGTTCGGCGCCGGACCAGGACCAGAGCAGCCGCAGCACGTCGGTGGCGGTGTCGATCCGTTCGGCGAGCACCGGCAGGGCGCGGGCCGGGTCGCGGCGGAGCAGCGCGGTGAGGACGACGGCCTTGGTCTCGCGGACGGGGATCTGCGCGGGGAGGCGTTCGGCGAGGTCGTCGGGGGCGAGGGCGAGCAGGGCGGCGAGGTCCTCACGGTCCTGCGGGTCGAGCGGGGTGCGGCGGGCGAGGAGCCGGCCGAGGTCGGTGAGGGCGACGGTGAGGGTGTCGCCCTCGGCGAGACGCAGCGGGCGGAGCACCTGCTCGCCGCCGAAGTCCTCGGCGGCCTTGCGGCCCGCCGGGTTGTCCTCGCCGAGGTAGGGGTCGGCGGCGAGCTGGGTGGCGCAGAGTGGGCAGCGGTCGGCGCGGCCCTCGGTCTCAAGCCCTCGGTAGCAGCCCTCGCAGAGCAGGTGGGCGCAGGGGGCGAGGGCGCCGATGCCGGCTTCGGCGCCGGTGCGGCCGCAGTGGGCGCAGGGCTGGCGGGGCTGGTTGAGCAGGAAGGCCCGGATGCTGCGGGAGTACAGGATGTGCGCGTGGTCGGGCACCGCGTCCGGGAACCGGTGGAAGAGCGTGCGGTGCCGGCGGTCCGCGCCGAGTCGGTGGTCGATCCGGACGAGCAGTCCGTCGCCGAGGGCGGCGAGCGCGCCGGGTGTCAGCCGGGCGAGGGCGGCGCGCAGCCCTGCGGTGAGCAGGTGGCCGCGTTGCGCGAGGTCGGCGTCCAGGGCGACCAGGCCGGCGGTGCTCCAGGGGTCCGCGGTGGGGAGGAGGCCGCCGGTGGGGACGCAGACGACGCCGCGCCGGCGGAGCAGGAACGAATCGAGGTCGACGTCGACGGTGGCCGAGGCGACTCGGGTCATACGGAGAATCCCCCGAGGGATGCGAAGGCAGAAGAAGAAGGGGGCGGAGAGGGGGCGCGCTGGTTCTTTTCGAGGAGGAAGGAGAAGGAAGCACGCCGCGGAGCCGCCCGCATCCGCGACCCTAGTGCAGCCCGCGCCGGGCCCGCCAGCGATTAACCGGTCGGCGTCCCGCATAGCGTTCACTCTCCTCCATTGCAACGCATCTGACCGGTCGTCATTGCATTCAATTCAGAGTCGTTGCAATGATTTACCGTCACCTACCTGCGCTGATGCCATCTTTGAGCAACGCATGCGTTGCAGGATTGATGAATGCAACGTAGCGTTTCCATCATCGGAAACAGCGAGTCCAAGGAGAGCACCATGCAGAAGTTCGACATCCCCGCCCCGGTCTCGGCCGTCCTCGACATCCCCGCGGGACGCGTCCGGTTCATCGCGGCCGACCGGGCCGACACCGCGGTCGAGGTCCTGCCCGCGGACGCCTCGAAGAGCCGCGACGTGAAGGCGGCGGAGCAGATCGAGGTCGCCCTCCGCGACGGTGTGCTGCGGATCTGGGCCCCGGCGGCGAAGAACCGGATCCTCGGCAACTCCGGGGCCGTCGAGGTGACCGTCCACCTGCCCGCCGGCTCCCGCGTCGAGGCGAAGGCGGCCGCCGGGGAGATCCGCGGCGTCGGACGGCTCGGTGACGTGGCCGTCGAGGTCGCGCAGGGCCCGGTCGAGATCGACGAGGCCGCGACCGCCTGCCTCACCGTCCTCGCCGGCGACGTCTCCGTCGGCCGCCTCACCGGCTCCGCGGAGATCACCACCCAGAAGGGCGACATCCGCATCGCCGAGGCCGTGGCCGGCACCGTCGTCCTGCGCACCGAGTCCGGCGACATCGCGGTCGGCGCCGCCCGCGGAACCTCCGCCGCTCTGGACGCCGGCACCGGCTACGGCCGCATCCACAACGCGCTCCGGAACACCGACGGCGCCGACGCCGACCTGACGGTCCGTGCGACCACCGCCCACGGCGACATCACCGCCCGCAGCCTCTGACCGCCCACCACCTCTGCAGAGGAGCATCCTCATGACCGACCTGGCCATCGCGGCGAACGGCCTGTGCAAGTCCTACGGTGACAAGACCGTCCTCGACGGCATCGACCTGCGCATCCCGGCCGGATCCGTGTTCGCGCTGCTCGGCCCGAACGGCGCCGGCAAGACCACCACCGTGCAGATCCTCTCCACCCTCATCACCGCCGACGCCGGACAGGCCCGGATCGCCGGCCACGACCTCACCACCCACCCACAGGCCGTACGCGCCGCGATCGGCGTCACCGGACAGTTCTCCGCCGTCGACGGCCTGATCACCGGCGAGGAGAACATGCTCCTCATGGCCGACCTGCACCACCTGCCCAAGCCCGAGGGCCGCCGCATCGCCACCGAACTCCTGCAACGCTTCGACCTGGCGGACGCCGCCCGCAAGCCCGCCGCCACCTACTCCGGCGGCATGAAACGCCGCCTCGACATCGCCATGACCCTGGTCGGCAACCCCCGCATCATCTTCCTCGACGAACCCACCACCGGCCTCGACCCCCGCTCCCGCCACACCATGTGGCGCATCATCCGCGACCTCGTCACCAGCGGCACCACCGTCCTCCTCACCACCCAATACCTGGAAGAGGCCGACCAACTCGCCGACCGCATCGCCGTCCTCAACAACGGCAAGATCGCCGCCGAAGGCACCCCCGACGAACTCAAACGACTCATCCCCGGCGGACACATCCGACTCCGCTTCACCGACCCCACCGCCTACCGCAACGCCACCACCGCCCTACCCGACGCCACCCGCAACGACGAAGCCCTCACCCTGCACATCCCCAACAACGGCAGCCAGCACGAACTGCGCACCGTCCTCAACCACCTGGACACCACCGGCATCCACGCCGACGAACTCACCCTCCACACCCCCGACCTCGACGACGTCTTCTTCGCCCTCACCGGCGGCACCGACATCCCCCACCAGCCGAAGTCGAACCAGCCCAAGGAGACCGCCCGATGAGCACCATCACCCTCGCCGCCCGCGACTCCACCACGATGCTGCGCCGCAACCTCTTGCACGCCCGCCGCTACCCCTCCCTCACCCTCAACCTGCTCCTCACCCCGGTCATGCTGCTCCTGCTCTTCGTCTACATCTTCGGCAACACCATGAGCGGCGGCGCCGGCCGCGACGCCTACATCGCCTACCTCGTCCCCGGCATCCTCCTGATGACCATCGGCTCCACCACCATCGGCACCGCCGTCTCCGTCTCCAACGACATGACCGAAGGCATCATCGCCCGCTTCCGCACCATGGCCATCCACCGCCCCTCCGTCCTCATCGGACACGTCCTCGGCAGCGTCATCCAAGCCGTCCTCAGCGTCATCCTCGTCGGCGCCGTCGGCCTCGCCATCGGCTTCCGCTCCACCGACGCCACCGCCCTGGAATGGCTCGCCGCCCTCGGCCTGCTCGTACTCTTCGCCCTCGCCCTCACCTGGATCGCCGTCGGCATGGGCCTGGTCAGCCCCAACGCCGAAGCCGCCAGCAACAACGCCATGCCACTGATCCTGCTCCCGCTGCTGTCCAGCGCCTTCGTCCCCCTGCACTCCATGCCCGGCTGGTTCCAGCCCATCGCCCAGTACCAGCCCTTCACCCCCGCCATCGAAACCCTCCGCGGCCTGCTCCTCGGCACCGCCATCGGCAACAACGGCTGGATCACCATCGCCTGGTGCCTCGCCCTCACCGCCCTCGGCTACCGCTGGTCCACCACCACCTTCAACCGCGACCCCAAGTAGCCGCCGTGACGACGCGGGCCGTCCCCGCAACCCGTCCCGCCCGGGGGCGGCGCACACCGACAGCAGGTCGGAGTGCGCCGCCCCCGTTCGCGTGCGGTTCCGGGGCCCGGCGGGGTGTCAGGAGACGACGTCCTTGCGGGCGAAGCCCCGGAAGGCGAGGGCGAGGAACACGATCGCGTAGGAGACGGAGAGGGAGACGCCCTGGATCATGCCGCCCCATTCGAGCCGGGGTTGCAGGGCGTCGGCCCAGGCGTACTGCCAGTGCGCGGGGAGCCACTCGCGGAGGTCGCCGAGAGCGGTGACGGCGTCGAGCACGCCGGTGATGATGGAGAGGAAGACGGCGCCGCCGACCGCGCCGAGCGGGGCGTCGGTGGCGGTGGAGAGCCAGAACGCGAGGGCGGCGACGACGAGTTCGGCAAGGATGATGTAGCCGACGGCGAGGCCGAGCCGGGGCAGGGCGGTGGCGGCGGGCAGGCTGGTGCCGGTGGGCAGTTCGAGGTCGCCCCAGCCGTAGGCGGCGGTGCCGACGGCCAGCCCGACCAGCGGCAGCAGCACGATCGCCGCCGCGGAGAACGCCAGCCCGACGGTGAACTTGCGGGCGAGCAGCCGGGCCCGGGGCACCGGCGCGGCCAGCAGGTAGCGCAGCGAGGACCAGCCTGCCTCGGAGGCGACGGTGTCGCCGCAGAACAGCGCGACCGGGATGACCAGCAGGAAACCGGTGCCCATGAAGAGCAGGGTGGCGGCGAAGTTGGGCCCTGAGGCGGTGGCGAGCTCGATGAAGGTGGTACGGCCCGGCCGGTCGGGGGTGCCGCCGATCTGGAAGGCGGCGAGGATGACGAACGGCAGGGCGGCGAGCAGCCCGCCGATCACCAGGGTGCGGCGGCGACGGAGTTGGCGCATCGCCTCGACCCGCAGCGGCAGGGTGCGCCGCGCAGAGTAGCCGGCGGCGGCGGGCGCGGCGGGGCCGGTCGCGGTACTGCTCATGCCGGGCCTCCGATCAGGGAGAGGAAGGCGTCCTCCAGGCGGCGGTGCGGGCCGACGCCCGTCACCGGCACCTCCAGGCGGACGAGTTCGACGACGAGGCGGGCTGCGCTGCCGTCGGCGTCGAGCCGGACGAGCAGGCCGCCGTCGACCGGGTCGGCGGAGACGATGCCGTCCAGGGCGGCGACCTTGCCGGCCGCCGCCGCGAGGTCCTCGGGGCCGTACCCGGGCTCGGTGCCGACGAGCACCTGCTCGCCCGCGCCGACGATCTCGCCGACCGGCCCGGCGCTGACCAGCCGGCCGCGGTCCATGACGACGAGGTGGGTGCAGCTCTGCTCGACCTCGGACAGCAGGTGGCTGGAGACGATGACGGTGCGGCCGTCGGCCGCGTACCGGATCATCACCTCCCGCATCTCGCGGATCTGCGGCGGGTCGAGGCCGTTGGTGGGCTCGTCGAGGATGAGCAGGTCGGGCAGGCCCAGCATGGCCTGGGCGATGGCGAGGCGCTGGCGCATGCCCTGGGAGTAGGTGCGCACCGCCCGGTCGAGGGCCTCGCCGAGGTCGGCGATGGCGAGTGCCTCGTCGAGGTGGGCGTCCTCGGCGGGGCGGCCGGTGGCCTGCCAGTACAGCTGCAGGTTGGCGCGGCCGCTGAGGTGCGGCAGGAAGCCTGCGCCCTCGACGAAGGCGCCGACCCGGGAGAGCACCGGGCTGCCGGCCCGCACCGCGTGCCCGAAGATCCGGATCTCGCCCTCGTCGGGCCGGATCAGACCCATCAGCATGCGCAGGGTGGTGGTCTTGCCGGCGCCGTTCGGGCCGAGCAGGCCGAGCACCTGGCCCTGTTCGGCGCGGAAGGACAGCTCGCGGACGGCGTACCGGTCGGCGGCGCCCTTGTAGCGCTTGCTCAGGCCGGTGATCTGCAGCGGCACCTCGGCGAGCGCCGGGTCGGCCGGCAGCTGGGGGCGGCGACGGCGGCGCAGCAGGAGCATCGCGGCCGCGGCGACGACGGCGAGCAGCGGCAGCGCCCAGACCCGGGCGGGCAGCGGCGCGGCCTCGGTGTGCAGGCCGGCGACGGTGGGGGCTGCGAGCGGCCCGGCGACGGCGACCGTGTAGGTGGCGGGCTGCACCGGGGAGGCGTACGCGAGGTCGGTGGAGGCGAGGACGAGCCGCAGCCGGTGCCCGGCCGGGAAGGAGTGGTCCACGGCGGGCAGCGCGACCTCGACGGTGCGGCCGCCGGGCGCGTCGGCGCCGGTGACCCGCAGCGGGGCGACGAGCTGCTGCGGCAGGGTCTGCTTGCCGTCCGGGCCGAGGTCGTAGAGCTTGGCGAAGAGCACCGCGTCGGGCCGGTCGGCGTGCACGGTGACGGAGACCCGGGCCTGGCCGGTGAGGTCGAGCGGGGCGGTCAGCGGGGCGGAGTCGAAGGCCGCGTACTGGCCGGGGAAGTCGAGGGAGAGGCCGCTGCCGAGGGCGGCGGCCTGGGAGAGCGCGCCGATGCCGGGGACGGTGGAGATGTTCGGCGGGGCGCCGCCGGGCGGGTTGGCGACGGCCTGCGCGCGGCCGGCGAGTTCCATGCTGCGGGTGGCGGTGCCGCCGAGGCCCGGGTACGCGTCGGCGTCGGCGCCGCGCAGCACGGCCTGGAAGCCGGTGGAGTCGACGCCGCCGGTGCGGGTGACCCGGAAGGCGGGGCCGGTGTCGGTGGGCTTGCCGGCCAGGTGGTGGTCGAACCAGGCGGTGACCCGGGCGTCGGTGCGCTCGCTGCCCTCGGTGCCGCCGTCGTGCCCGCCGGCGAACCAGTCGACGGAGACCGGCGCGCCGTTGGCCGCGACGGCCCGGGCGGTCCGGTCGCCCTGGTCGAGCGGGAAGAGCGAGTCCTGCTGGCCCTGGACGACCAGGGTCGGCACCTTGATCCGGTCGGCGACCGAGGACGGGCTGGACTTCTGCAGCACGGCGACGGCCTCGGCGTCGGGCCGGCCGGCCGTGGCGACCCGGTTGTACATGGCGCAGAGCTCGTCGAGGAAGCGGCCGCAGCCGACCTGGCCCTGCCGGCTGTCCTGCTGGCCGTCCTGCGGGCCCCCGGCCGTACCGGGGCCGGCCCCGCCGGAGCCGGCCGCGGGTGCGCCGCCGGTGGGGGCGCCGGCCGAGCCGGTGGTGAAGAACAGCCCGGCCCAGAGCTTCTTGAAGACGCCGTCGGCGGCCGTGGAGCCCTGCGCGGCCTGCGGGAAGAGCGCGTCGGCGAGGTTCCACCAGGTGATGCCGGCGGCGACGGCGTCGATCCGCGGGTCGTAGGCGGCGCCGAGCAGGGCGGCGCCGCCGCCGTAGGACGCGCCGGTGATGCCCACCCGGGGGTCGCCGGCCTTGTCGAGCCGCACCTCGGGCCGCTGCGCGAGCCAGTCGACCAGGTGGACGACGTCCTGGATCTCGCGGTCCGGCGCGTCCAGGCCGATCCGGCCGCCGGAGTGGCCGAAGCCGCGGGCGGACCAGGTCAGGACGGCGTAGCCGGACCGGGCGAGCTGCCGGGCCCGGTCGCGTTCGCCCTCCTTGGAGCCGCCGAAGCCGTGCGCGAGCAGGATCGCCGGACGTGGGGAGGTGCCGGTGGTGAAGAACGAGGTGTCGATGCGGACGGTCTCGCCGCTGCCCGGTGTCTCGGGCATGGCGAGGAAGCGGTCCTCCTGGCGCACCTCGGGCCCGGAACCGCCGGCGGCGGTGCCGATCGCCCCCACGACGACCAGCACCGCCGCAACCACCCATGCCACCAGCGCTCGCCGTCCCAGCCGGCGGCGCCGGGCCCACCCGAACCCCATGGCCACCGACCCTAGCCCCGGTCGGGGTAGGGAGCCCGTAAAGGGCGCGATCACGTCAGCCGCGCCGGTCGTTCGGGTGCGGCCCGGGCGGCCACGGCGCGGCCCCGGCGCGGGCCCGGCGCGGCCACGGCACGGTCCCGGCGGTCGGCCTGCACGGGCGGTCAGGCGACGCGGACCGCCATGAGCAGGCCGGTCGACCAGGCGAGGCGGACCGTCCGGAAGTCCTTGCGGTCCGTCAGGTGGTCGACGAGCCGGCGGACGGCCGCGGCGTGCTCGGCCGGCCAGGCCGGCAGCGGCAGCAGGTCGTCGATCAGGTAGCCGCCGCCGGGGGCGACCAGCTCCAGGGCCCGCTCCAGGTGGGTGAACTTGCCGGGCCAGGTGTCCGCGAAGACCAGGTCGAACGGCTCGCCGCGGTACTGCTCCAGCCAGACCCCGCCGTCGGCGGCGACGAACTCGACCCGCGGGTCGTCCGCCAGCTCGGTCCGGGCGAGGGCCTGGACGGCGCCGTCCAGCTCCACGCTGCTCAGCGGCCTCGTCCATGCCGCTGAGCAGCCAGGCCGTGCCCTCGCCGACCCCGGTGCCGAGCTCAAGGATCCGCCCGCCGGGCCGTCCGGCGGCGAGCGCCGCGAGCAGGGCGCCCGTCCGCTCCTCACAGGACATGGTGAAACCGTGCGCGGCCGCCGCGGCCCGCAACACGGCGACGGCGGGCGGCAGTTGTATGGGTGTGTCGTCCATCGGGCCAGTCTGCCGCCGCCGCTCCGGGCGGCGCAGCCGGATTCCCGGAACGCCGTGAACGCCTCGGCCGGGCGGCAGGGTCAGAGCAGGCCGTCCCACATCTGCTCGACGACGACGGCCCACCAGTTCTCCGGGTCCTGGAAGACGGTGGGATCGAGGGCGGCGAGCTGCCGTTGGAAGGCGTCGGTGGCGTCGGCGGCCGCGTACGGGTCGAGCCCGAGGCGGGTGGGGCGGTGGGCGGCCAGGAGGGCGAGGCAGCGCAGGTAGGACGGCAGGTCGCGGTTGAGGTAGCGGCCGGTGCCGTTGTCCGGGTCGACCGCCCAGACCCGGCCGGCGCCCTCGTCTCCGGCGCACTGCACGCCGATCAGGGCGTGGCCGTCGGTGCCGAGCACCACGTACGCGGCGAGGACGGCCAGGGTGGCCTCGGGGACGCGGGTGCCGCGGCCGGCGGCGGCGAGGTGCGCGGCGACGTCCGGCAGGCCGGCCAGCACCTCGAAGAAGCCGTCGACGCGGGTGGGCAGGCCGGCCCAGACCAGGGTGGCGCGGGCGGCGTCCGGCAGCGGGGTGGCGGCGGTGTCGTCGGCGTCGAAGCGGTGCACGCCGTCCGGCCCGAACTGCTCGCCGAGGCGGCGGCCGAGGGCGGCGTCCCGCTCCGGCTCGGCGGCCGCCACCCCGCGCGGGAACGGCACCCGGTTGGGCCGCGGCGGCAGCGGGCGGCCGGCCTCGCCGAACACCTTCTCGGTGGCGTCGGTCAGGGCGCGGACGCCCGCCGCGCGGCGGCCGAAGCGCGGGCCGTAGTCGTGGCCGTAGGAGAAGGAGGCGACGGGCAGTTCGGCGAGCAGGGTGGCGGCGCAGTAGCCGCCGGGGAGTTCGCAGGGGCGCAGGTCGGTGTGGACGGCGAGGACGTCCTCGGGCCGCACGCCCTGCTGCTGCAGGGTCCGCCAGGCCTGCACCTCGGGGTGCGCGGCTCCGGGGCCGGACATCTGGAACAGGGTCTGCTCCGCGCCGTCCGCGTCGCGGTAGGTGAGCACGGCGGTGGCACCGGGGCCGGTCACCGGCCGCCGGTCGGGGTCGAAGGTACCGGCACCCAGCTTGTCCCGGTAGAGCTGCACGACCTCCTCGACCGGCACCGAGGGCCAGGTGGTGAGCTCGCCGGTCTCCCGGTCGACGACGGCGCAGGCCGAGCCGATGTCGGCGGGGGCCCGTCGCTCGCCCTCTCCCGCGTCCGTCCCGGCCGGCTCGGGTTCCGCCCACAGCACCCAGCCGAGGTCGAACTCGTGCAGGGCGATCCGCTGCCGCCGGTCCTCGGGCCGGTCGCCGTTGAGCCACCGCTCGGCGGCCTCGATCGCCTGCTCACGGGTCGTCACGCGCTGCTCTCCTTCGGAGGGAGGGAAGGGGTCCACAGTAGTCGTCGGCGGGCCGGGTCAGGCCGTCGCGGGCAGGGCCGGTTGCAGCGCCGCGACGCCGTGGGCGTCGGCGAGCAGCAGCAGGCCGTCCGGGGTGAGGTCCGCGCCGCCGAGCGGACCGGCGGAGAGGAACGCCGCGAGCGGGCCGCCGTCCTCGCGCGGCCAGATCCGCACGTAGTCGCCGCCCACGGCGAGGCGGACCGGGCAGGCCTCCCGCTGCTCGTCCGTGGGGCGGTCCAACTGCTGCGGGTCGACGGCCACGGGCTCGCCGGTCCGGGCGTCGAAGGTGTGCAGGGCCGGCCCGTCGCCGGGGGTGAAGGCGGCCAGCACGGCGGAGCCGTCCGGCGCGGTCGCGGCGGTGACGGCGGTGACGGCGGGCAGCGGCCGGGTCCACAGGGTGCGCCACGGAAGGGCGAGGCCGAAGTCGGGGACGGGCAGGCCGTCCTGGCGGCAGGCGTGTTCGAGCAGCCCGGCCCGCAGCCCGGGGCCGGCCTCGTGGCGGGTGAACAGCGGAGCCAGCCGGAGCCAGCTGCGTGCGATCGGCGGCAGCTCCGTACCCGCGGCGACGAGGTGTTCGACGGCGGCACGCAGCCGGACCTGTTCGGCGTGCACCAGGAAGCCGGGGTCGGCCAGCAGCTCGGGCAGCAGGCCGCCCTCCAGGGCGTGGCCGGTCAGCTGCTCGCGCACGTACGGCACGGCCTGCGCCCATCGGCCGGGGCCGGTGCCCGGCACGGTGGCCGTCAGGGCGTTGGCGATCCGGCGCTGTCCCTCCCGGAGCGCGCCGCTGAACCGCTCGCGCAGTTCCTCGGCGATCGCGGGGTGCGCGATCCGCACCGCCGGGGCGGCGTCCTCCCCGGCGAGTTCGAAGAACGGCATCAGCAGGTGTCGGCCGCCCGCGAGCGCCGGCCCCAGGTCCTTGCCGGCGACGGCCGAGGCGAGCGGCGCCCACAGCTCCAGCGGCAGCGGCTCGCCGGGCCCGGCCAGGGCGAGCGGGGCGAGCAGCCGGCGCAGGGTCAACTCGTCGGCCCCGCAGCGTTCGGCGTGCAGGTCGAGGGCGTCGCCGATGCCGTGCGGCAGCGGCACGCCGCCCTCCGGGACGGACTGTGCCGACCGGGCGGCCAGCCGCACCACCAGGGGGCCCGCCGCCGCCTGTGCCAGCCGCTCGGCCGCGGCGGGGTCGGGCAGGGCGGTCTCGGCCTGCAGCCGCAGACCGGCCGGGTCCGCCCAGGGATCCTCGTCCAGGTCGACGACCAGGACCTCGGCCGCGGGCAGCTGCTCGGCCAGCCGGCGCGCCTGTGCCCGGGACACGTCGGCGAGCAGGCGCACCCCGGGCGCGGTGGCGAGCGGGAGCAGGACCTCGACCGCGACCCGGGCCGGCTCGTCCGGTGCCCGCAGCACCCCGGCCCGGTCGGCGTCCGCGACGACCACCGCGGGGAGGTCCTCGCGTGGCTGCGCCAGTCGGAGCCGGACCTCCTCGACCCGGTCCGCGCCGGGGACGAGCTCGTCCGCGACCGACCACAGCAGCTGATCGGCGGTCAGGCCGGTCGCGTCGAAGACGAGCGGTGCGGGCAGGTCGCCCGGTGGGACGGTGGACGGATCCAGTGCGGCCGTGTCGATCCGCTTGCGGTACTCCGGGTCGGCGACCATCAGGAAGCCCGTCAGCAGGCGGGTGCGACCGCTGCCGCCGCTGCCGGTGACCAGCACCGTGCGGGGCGCGCCGTCGGCACCGGACCGCCAGGCCGCCAGGGCCCGCAGGGCGGCGGCCCGGCCGCCGATGTGCGGGTGGGGCTGATAGGTCGTCGGGTCGGTCACGTCTCTGTTCTCCGGTCTGGAACGGGTTCGGGTCCGGTGCGGAGCAAGGGGTGGGTCAGGGTTCCGAGCAGGGGCCGGGTGCCGTGCGATGCGTCACCCAGTCACTTCTCGTCACCCCACAGCCCGCGGTCGAGTTCGTGCTGCTCGTGCAGGAGCGGGTACCAGCAGCCCTCGGCCGCTTCGGCGTCCAGGGTGCCCAGCCAGCGGTCGGTCTGCGCGGCCGCGTACCGCCGGTTGACCTGGCGGACGGTGCGGCCCGGTTCGCAGACCAGGCGCAGCATGGCGAAGAACACCGGCAGCGAGTCGGCGGCGTGCGCGGTGTCCCCGTCGAAGTCCTCCAGCAGCACCTCGCCGCCGGAGCCGTCCAGCAGGAGGTCACCGCCCAGCCACTGGCCGATCCGGTACAGGTGGCGGGAGCCGCCGTCCTCGGTCTCCTCCACGTCCCACTCCTCCAGGCCCTCCTCGGGGAGGTGCCCGGTCCACAGGGTGCCCCGGCCGGCCGCCAGCGGTACGCCGACCCGGCTCAGGAACTCCCGTGCGCGGGTGTCCACCAGGCCGTCCGGGAGTTCGTCGGCGTCGGGCCGCCAGAACCCGGAGAACGGTGCGGCCAGCCAGTCGGCGGTGGGTGCGGCGGCCTCGGCGGGCAGCTCGCGCAGCGCCTCGGCGGTGAGCAGTTCGACGAACGGCTCGGTGGCCCAGCCGGGCGCCTCCTCGTCGACCGGGGCGAGCAGTTCGACGCGGAACACGCCGTCGGCCCCGGCCAGGACGAGGTCGCCGCCGCTGCGGAAACCCCCGGTGACCTCGAACGGGAACCGCGGCGCGGCCGGCCGCCCGGCGGCGCGTAGCCGGCCGTCGGACCAGCTCAACCGTTCCCCGGCACTGTCCGCGGCGGCCACCGGCGGGGCGTCGGACGCCTCGGCGGTCCGCCGGTACGGGCCGCCGAGCAGTCCGCCGTCGGTGTGGTCGAAGACGTACTCGGTGCGGGCCGGCACGATGCCGACGTCGACGTCCTCGTCCGGCACGTCCAGGTCCCGGGTCACCACGACCGCCCGGCCGTCCAGCAGTGCCGGACGGGCGGCCTCGACCGGGCCGGGAAGCGGACGGGTCGTCGCGGACCGGCCGGCCGGCAGCCAGCGGCCCCACACGGTGCGCCAGGGCAGCGGCGTTCCGGCCTCGGCGGCGGCCTCCGCCAGTCCGGCCGCGAGGGCGTCGGCGCCCTGGCAGACCAGGCGGTGGTGCAGCGCGGCCAGCCACTCGCCGTGCTCGGCGGGAGCGGGGCGCACCCCGAGCTGGTCGAGGTAGTGGACGTCCGCCGCGAGCGAGTTGTGCGGGACGCCGTCCGGCCAGGCGAGCGGCAGCGCGTCCACCAGCTCCGCCCGCGGGGCCGCGGCGAGGAATCCGGGCCGGCCGATCAGCTCGGGCAGGTCCCGCGGGTCGAAGCTGCGCGCGGCCCGCGGGTCGACCGGGTCGATCGGATCGGCCGGCCGGTCCGCGGCCGGCGGCAGCTCCACCACGGCGGTCGAGGACGGCCGGGTCACCCGCAGCGCGGCGTCCGCCTCCACCGCGGCCCAGGCCACCGGCCCGCGGTCGACGAGGTGCCGGACCACGTGGTCCAGGACGGCCTGCGGAGCCGCGGACCCCCGGAACTCGCCGGCCAGGTGGGCGTCCAGCAGCACCACACCGGTCACGGGGGCCGCCCGGCGGACCAGCTCGCGGAAGGTGCCGCGCGGCCGGGCGTCCGCCGGTTCGACGCCGAGCGCCCGCAGCGCGGACTCGGCCACCGCGTCGACGCTCCGGCCCGCGCAGTCGACGGTCACCACGCCGGGCAGCCCGGACAGCGCCTCCCGCAGCACGGAGCTACGGCCCGCGCCGCGATCGCCGCGCAGCAGCAGGACCCGCCCGCGCGGCCCGTCGGCCGCCCACTCCCGCACGGTGCGCTCCGCCGCCGCGCGGTCCTCGGGATACGTGGTGTCGCCTGTCGTCGTCACAGCCGTCTTCCTCGGTGTCCGTCCTGCCCCTGGCGTCGTCAGAGCTGGCCGGCCTGCGCCATACGGGCCCAGATCGTCCCCAGCCGGTTGAGGTCCCGCTGTGCGTCCTCGGTCATGTTGCCCAGGCTCTCCGCGCTGTCGCCGTCACCGGTCTGCTCGCCCTTCCGGTAGCCCACACCGTAGTCGATCGGCACTCCGGGCAGCCGCTCCGAGATGTAGCGCGAGCAGCCCGCGTGGCCCGGCTTGTTGCCGCACGGTTCGCGTTCCGTGTACAGGCTGGCGATGGTGTAGTTCCCGGTGTTCTGCCGCTCGTTGAGCCGGTCGATCCAGCGGCCGAGGTGCGGTTCGGAGTGCTCGGGGCGGCGCTCCGCACTGTTGGCCGGGATCGAACTGTCCACCACGTACCGCGTCTTCCCCTCGCTGTCGACCACCTCGATCACCGCGAAGTTCTTGCCCGAGAAGTCCGGCCTGTGGTCGCCCCGGCCCGGCCCGGCGGCGAGCGCGTACACGGCGTCCCGGTCGCCGAACCGGCCGTCCGCGACGAGGTGTTCGCGCACCAGGTGGGCCGGCGCCGGCGCGTCGGTGCCGGACGGCGGACCGGCCGTCCGGAAGTCCTGGCTCGCGTGGTACGCCACACCGCGCGAGATCTCGTCGGACTGCGCCGCCCCGTCGTCCTTGTGCTTCTTGCGCTCCCGCGCCGTCATGTGGCTGCGGTCGACGCTGTCGTCGTTCACGTACGGGTCGGACACCCGCTCCGGGCTGGCACCGACGGCGTGCGCCTCGTGGAAGCCGAGGCTGAGCCGGCCCATCGCGGCCACGACGGCGCCCTGCTCACCGCGCGACAGGTCCGCGAAGCCGGGCAGGCGGTGGGTCAGCTCGTTCTTGTCGAAGCCCAGTTGCGGCGGGTTGCCGTGCGCCCGCTGCGCCGCCTCGTCGAGCACGCCGGCGAGCGTGCCGTCGTCGATGTGGCCTTCCAGGAACTGGTGCGCCACCTCCGTGTTGGTCTGGGTGACCTCGTTGGTGGTGCGGGTGTTCTGCTGCGTCTTGTCCGGCAGCATGTCGTAGTGCTTCTGGTCGGCACCCTGCTGCTGGTCGTACTCGGCGGAGCCCTTCGAGCGGCGCTCGGCCTCGCCCTCCGAACCGCTGTCCGGGTCGTGGTCGGCGGCCTCCCCCTCCGTCTTGGCCTTCTTCTTGGGCGGCCCGTCGGCGTGGTCGTCGGACTCCCCGTCGCCGTCCTCGCCGTGCTTCTGCTTGCCCGCGGGGTCGGCCGGGCGGCGGTCGCTGCCGGTGGAGTCGCCGCCGGGACGGGTGCCGGACTCCGAGGGGCGGTGATCGGAGTCGGCGGAGCGGTGGTCGGAGTCGGCGGGACGGTCGGACGGGATCGGCCGGCGATCCGCGTCGAGGGGGATGGCGAAGACACCGTGGTCGCCGCTGTGGAGCGGCTTGTCGCTGCGGGCGCCGGTCTGATTGTCGAGGTAGACGATCTTGCCGTTGTGGTTGACGACGTTCCAGGCGTGGGCGCGGCCGTTGGCGTCCTGGGTGACGATGACCGCCTGCGAGCCGTGGCCCTCGCGGCGGAGGGTGTCCTCCAGCCGGTTGAACGCCTGGTCACCGTTGCCCATGTCCCGGAAGGGCGCACCGAGTTGGCGTTCGGCACGGTCACGGCCGCCGTGCTCGCCGTCCGGACTGCCGTCGTCGGTGCGGGCTGCCGCCGCCGTGGGGTTGCCGCTGTACGTGTCCGCACTGGACAGCGCCACGTCCAGGCAGTTGTTGTCGCGGCCGGGCTCGCGGTGCCCGTCTCCGTTCACCGCCCCCGGCCAGTCCCCGTACGGGTCGGGGTGGCGCTGCGGGGTGCCGTCCGGGTCGCGCGGGATGCGCCGCTCCAGCTCCTGCTGGTGGTGCTCCTCGACCCGGGCCAGGCCGCCGGGCGTGTCGTACGGGCGGCTGTCGGAGAGCGGGCGCTCGTGCGGCGGGGTGTCGGTGCGGCTGTCGCCGTCGCCGTCCGGGCGGCTGTCGGTGTCCTCGGGCCGGTCCTGGCCGTCGGAGGGGTGCTTCTCGTCGGAGCCGGTGTGCTCGTCCGCGCGGCCGTCGGGGCCGTTCTCCGTACCGTGGTTCTCCGTGCCGTGGTTCTCCGGGCCGGGCTTCTCCGTGCCGTGGTTCTCCGGGTTGCGATCGGAGGCGGGGTGGTCCGGAGCCGGGCGGTCGGGGGCCGGACGCGGGTCGGCCGTGCGTGGGGTCTCCGAGCGCGGGTCGGTGGCCCGCGGGTCCGGACGGGACGGGCGGGTGGTGTCCGTGCCGGGGGTCTGCGTGGGCGTACTCGGCCGGCTGCCGAGGCCGGCGGGCCGGTCCGTGTGGTCCGGCCGGCCCGTCGCCTGGCCGGGGACGGTGGTCGGGCGCGTCGTCGACGGACCGTCACCGGAGGTGCCGGGGACGGGTCCGCCACGGTGCGGCGTGCTGCTGCCGGTCGGCGCGGCGGAGCCGGGCGTGCCGGTGCCCGGCACCGGGCCGGTGGCGAGCGGGCCGGTCGGAACGGGGCCGCCGGTGCTCTGGGGGGCCGGACCGGGCTGGCCGACGGTGGAGTCGGGTCCGGCGGTCGGGGTACGGGTCGGCGGCGCGTCGGCGACGGCGGTCGACGCGGTCTCCACGGTGGCCTCGCGGTGCGGGCCGTCCGACGGGGACGGCTGCGAGGGGGTGGGTCGGGCGTGGTCCGGCCCCGCGGACGGAACGGCGGAGGACGGGACGTGCGGGATGCCGCCGGCCGGCACGGTCCGGCCGTCGCCGCCGCTGTGGGTGCCGGGGGCCGAGTCCGGGGCGGGGGTGCTGTCCGGTGTGCGGTGCTCGGGCGCGGGTACGTGTGCGGGGCCGGAGCGGTCGTGCTGAGCGGGGATGTCCCCGCCAGGCCTGGTCGAGGCGCCGTCCGAGGCGTGCGCGGGAGCGTCCCCGCCGCGGACCGGGCCGTAGGCGGGCGTGCCGTGGTCACCGGTGTGCGAGGGCGTCGCCGAGCTGTCGTCACCGCCCCGCACCGGACCGTAGGCCGGGCCGGGACGGGAGTCGCCGGAGTGCGCCGGAGCGGGGGCCGAGTCGGGGGTGGAATGGGCCGGCGCCGGGCCGGGGCGCGAGTCGGGGGTGCCGTGCGACGGCGCGTCACCGCCACTGTGCGGAGACCCGGTGTGGGACGGCGCAGCATGGGACGGCGTATCGGCGGACGGGCTGCCCGCGGACGGGCTGCCCGCGGACGGCGAGGGTGCGGGAGCCGAGTCCGGCGTCGGGTGGCCGGAGACCGGACCAGGGCCCGGGCGGGTCGAGTCCGCACCCGACCGCTCCGAAGAGCCGTCGCCGGTGTGCGCCGGACCGTCCGCACTCTCGTGGCGTGCGGGCGCAGGACCGTCGGAGGCGGGGGTCGGCCGGCTGTCCGTACCGGTGTGCGCCGGAGACCCGGTGTCCGCACCACGCCCGTCGCCCGCCGACGGCGCAGGACCGTCGGAGGCGGGGGTCGGCCGGCTGTCCGTACCGGTGTGCGCCGGAGACCCGGTGTCCGCACCACGCCCGTCGCCCGCCGACGG
>NZ_JBFBJZ010000005.1:201252-227583 GCF_040686255.1 Kitasatospora sp. NPDC085879
ACGGCGTGGCACCGTCCGAGGCCGGAGTCGGCCGGCTGTCCGTACCGGTATGCGCCGGAGACCCGGCGTCCGCACCTGTGGACGGCGTGTGCGTGGACGAGGGCGGCGGGGTCCCGTCGCCACCCGCCGGGGTGTGGTTCGCCGCGGGGGCCGGTGCGGGGTCCGAGGTCAGGCGGGTGCCGAATGGGTCGGTCGGCGCCGAACTCCGCCCGTCACGGCCGTCGTTCGCGTGGGCGGTGGAGGAGCCGCCGTCGTTCCGTCCGCCCGATCCGGAGTCGCCCTGCGACCCCGACGAGGCCGACGAACCGGTGCCGGCGGACGGGCCGCTGCCGGACGAGGTGTTCCCGGACGAACCGCCGCCCGACGGGGCAGGAGACCCGGTCGAACCGGAGGAGCTCCCGGAACCGGAGGAGCCACTGCCCGAGTCCGACCCCGAGGAGCCCGAAGAGTTCGAAGCGCTCGGCGAGTCACCGGAGTTGGAGTTCCTGGAGGAGCCCGAGTCCCCGCCGCGATCGGCGCCGGACCCGTTCTCGCCGCCGCTCTCGTGCCCGCCGCCGGAGTCACCGCCGTCGCCGTGTCCGGCCGCCCGATCCGCATGGTGCCGGGCCGCGCCGCCCGCCCGCGAGCCCAGGCCGTCGCGCAGCGACTCCCCGAAGGACTGCTTCCAGTTCTCGGCAGAGGACTTGCCCTCCTCCCAGCCCGTCTTCGCCGTCCGGCCCAGGTCGTAGCCGTCCTGCGCGCCGAACCCCTGGTTCACCGTCTGGGCAATGAGGTCCGAGATCATCGCCTGCACCGCGGAGACGATCGGGTCCTTCAACGTCTCCATGATCGCCTCGATCAGCGCATCACGGAGCTCCTTCAGCAACCGGCGGACGATCATCTTCGTCGCCTGCGTCGCCCCGAGCGCACCCACCTCGGACAGGCCGAACGTGAACGGCGCCGCCGCCTGCGCCGCGATGATCTCCGCGGCCAGGATCACTATCTGCGCGATCACCGCGATCTTGCACGTGATCACGATCACCGCGGCGGCATCGAACGCCGCCGCGATCAACCGCGCGGCCGTCGCCGCATCGGCGAGATAGCCGTCCCCGCCCGTCGAGAACTTGTCGAACGCCTTCCCGAACGCATCGATCGAGTCGCCGCTGTTCGCCGACCGCACACTGTTCGCCGCCGACAACGCCTGATAGTTCAGCTCGTCGACCTGATCCGCGAAATCACGCCACACCTGGGCGCACTCGCGCAGCTTGTCCTCGTCCGCCTTCGGCCAGTCGAAGCCGAGCATCTCCAGGACCCACTCAAGGCCGTCCGGCAGCATCAGCGACACGAGTCAGTTCCCCCTAGCGGATTCCCGCGGCCGTCCGGGCACGGGCAGAAGACGAACAGTCGGCTGAGAGCGGTGCGGGGCTGGTCAGACCTGCGGGCGGCGCATGGTGTGGATCTCGTTACCCAGGGCGTCCGTGCGGCCGCCGAGGGCGTCCAGCCGGCCGGTGGTGTCGACCTCGTTCGCCTGGTGGCTGTCGGCCATGGCCCCCAGCTTCTGGCCCATCTCGCCGAGCCGCTGCGCCAGCGAGTCCATGGACTCCTGCATGCCGTCGCGCAGACCCTCGTACACGATGCCGAACTTCTCGCCGAGGTCGTCGTCGCCCCACGGCGGCTCACTGCCGCCCTCCAGGGCCTCCAGACGGGACTTCAACTGGTCCGCGGCCTGCTGGAAGTCCTTGCCGACCGACTCGAGGTTCCGCCCCTGGGCGCGCAGATTGCCCTCGTCGACGATGATCTGCTGCTGTGCCACCGAAACGCCCCGTCCCCCGTACGACTGCGGCGATCCGCACCCCACCAACCACAGGACCGGACCGGGCCGCCCAACTACCCGTTAACCAAGTGATCCTACGACCCGACCCGGCCCCTCAGCACTACCGGCGGACGGTTCGCACGACCCCCACCTAAGCGGAATATGTCACTCCGATCGGGGCGGCCAGGCCCGACCCGTCACCGAAACCGGTTCGCGTACCGCCAGCCCGACTGCTAGAAACCGGGGATGACGAAGGAATCCCTGAACGACCTGGACCGCCTCCTCGCCGAACGGGCCTGCGAGCGGCTGCTCAACGACTTCCTGCACCGCCTCGACCTGGGCGAACCCTCCTCCGTCGCTGAGCTGTTCACCGCGGACGGCATCTGGGAGTGGCCCGCCGGCGAACGACGGATCGAGGGCCGCGACGCCCTGCGCGCCTACTTCGGCTCCAGGCCGGCCGACCGGCTGTCCCGCCGGATGTGCAGCAACATCGTCGTCGACGTCCACTCCCCCACCCGCGCCACCTCGATCTCCTACTTCGCGACCTACCGCGTCGACGGCTGGAGCGGGCAGATGCTTCCACCCCGTCTGCCGGCCAACCTCGGCCACTACGAGGACGTCTTCCGCCAGGAGAACGGCCGCTGGCTGCTCGCCTCCCGCACCCTCCACCTCGCCTTCGGCGGCCCCACCGAGCGGCTCCCCCCGACCGGAGACCCCGTCGACCGCGACTGACCGACCACACAGCCGGTCAGAGGCGACCCGCCGCGGCCGTGTCCCGCCCGCCCGCGACGCCCGTGGGCGGGCCCGGCCAACAGGCCCTGCAGCGCCTCCACCCACGCGTGCTGGGTCGGTGCGACGCGGCCTCAGCGGGCGGCGGGGCAGCGGGGGCGCTATTCGGGAGTCTCCTCCCACAGGTCGAGCAGGGTCGGCGCGAAGTACCTCTGCTCCCAGAACCCGCCCTCGGCGGCCGCCGGATCGATCGTCCGGATCCAGCTCAGGACGTCCTCCTCCAGGTTCATCGAGTCGTACACGCCGAGCAGGACGGGCACCAGCAGCACGGCCCGATGCAGCATCACGATCCGGAGGAACTGCGGCAGCCCACCGGCCACCAGGACGAGTTCGCGGTTCCAGTCCTCGCCGAACACTTCGCCGGTACGGCCGTCGAGCAGGATCGGCGAACCGAAGAACCGACCGAGCCCGGCCAGCAGACCGGGGCGGCCGTCCGCCGGAGCCAGCCCAGCGGTCGCGAGGTCGGAGGTCAGCAGTCCCGGATGATCCGTCACCGGCCAGCCCACCTCACCCAGGAACTCCCTGGTGGCAAGGTGTTCGACCGCGGCCGGAAGCAGCTCGGGCGTCACCGGGCGGCATGCTCGGCGACCGAACGCCCAGTCCTGTTCCAGCTCCTCCCGGGTGAGAGCCCCGTCGAAGGACACCTCCGGCCGGGGCCACCGCGCGCGGGCGGTGAGCGGGTTTCCGTACCCACCTCGCGGGAGCCTCGGCAGCCGGGCCATCAGGTCGTCGCGCACCACCGCGCCGAACAGCCCGCACCGCCCCATGAACACCCACAACGCTCCGGCTGCGGGGTTCGGGGGTTCGCACAGGGCGGCGAAAGTGACCGACTCGCCCATCCACGGCAGCGTGGGCACCGGGAGGTCCTTCCACCGGCGAAGGGCCCACTCGCCGTTCACATGGCCGACGACGATCCCGGCGAGTGCCTGCTCCTGAGGAAGGATCCCGGTGTGCGGCTCCGTGCTCGGGCCACCGAGCGGCTCACCCGTCCTGGCGTCCCGGAGTTGCTCGTACACCGCGCCGTCGCTGTCCCAGGGCTCGCCTGGGTGGCGAGGGTCGGACCGTCGGGCCCGTGCACCAGCAGGATCCTGTCCTGCTCGGTCTCCGCGGGCGGCCGCGGCGCGTACCCGCTCGGCCACCGCCAGTGCGACCACAGTGTCTGCCACGGCAGCCGCACCCGGGCCGCCACCTCGTCCGCCGCGGCGGTGAAACCCCGCCCCACCAGTGTGTGGTGCACCCAGCTCGGCCACTCCTCGTGGCTCGCAGGCGCGGCCAGCCCCTCCAGCAGCAGGCAGTGCAGATCACCCGCGAGTCCGCCCAGCGGCACACCCTCCGGGTACGCCAGCGCCAGGCCCAGACCGAGGCCGTACCACCCCGACTCCACCAGGAAGTCCGAGTCCGTCAGCCACTCCCCCAACTCCCCGGCCAACGCCGCATGCACCGGCCGCACGGCGCCCAGGTAGGCCGACTCGTCCGACCGAAGGCCGAGCAGCGCCCGGTGGATCGCACGCTGCTGCACACCACTCAGCGGCAGCCGCGCCCGGACGTCCCGATGGGCCTCGCGGTCGACGAACCCGACCCTGCGCCCCTCCATCACGAGCTCCGGCCGGGAGACCGCGAACTCCGTCAACCGCTCGACCGTCACCGGCCGTTCGACCAGAGCAGTGGCAAACGTCCGCCAGATCTCCACACCCGACCGCGACAGCTCCAGCGCCGCCGCAGCGGCAAGCCACAGCAACTCTTCCTGGTCGACCGGAAGTTCGTGACGCTCGGCCGCCGGCCGAACGTCACCCACCGGCAGGGCGAGGGTCACCGGTCGCCCGACCAGCCGCGAAATCTCCCGGCTGCCGCAGGACCTGATCCGTGTCGGCTCGTCCGAACTCACCAGCGGACCGGCGTCCTCCACCCGCTCCAGCCGCACCTGGGCGTCCGGACCGGCCTCGGCAGCCGCCCGCGCGGCTGCCACGATGACCGATTCGAGGCTCTGCCCGGCACAGTCAACAGCAACGGAAACAGCCTGGGGCGAGCCATCGTTCGTCACACAGCAATCCTATGCATCGGCACCGCCGTCCCTCCGAATGCCCATACGCATGCCCGGCTGTCGTGCCGGGCGGGCGGCTCGATTCGAGCCCCGAGCCCCGAACGCAAATCGGCGAGCCTGCGCTCGAACGTACGATGCCAAGCTGCAATGCCGGACGAGCCTCAGTCCGGAGGGACCGGCACTTCGCCGGAGTCGAGAAAGAGGTAGTCGTACACCTTCCGGAGGTATGCGTAGAGTTCGTCGTCCGACTCGAAGTCGACGAACGTCAGGTCGCAGTACTCGCCGTGCGACAACGGCCGCTTCTCCAGGACATAGTCGAACATCTTCCGGAGATCGTCAGCCCAATCCGCCTGCTTCACATTGGCCAGAACGACGGGCATGTAGGCGTAGGCCGTCTCCACGTGGAGATACTGCCTGATGAATCCGGCCGGGACCATTCTCAAATCCATTACGGATGCTTTCCACGAGCAGGGTTGGCGTAGGTCGTCACGAGCCTGTTGCCGCCATTTCCGTCGGGCCGGTGGATGGCAGTGATGGTTCCCCACGGCAGCAATCGACCAGGTCTCGTACTCACCGACCCAGCGCCGCTCAAGCAGGTGCTTCGGCGGGTACGTGGACTCGACGCCCCGCGCATCGCTCTCGCGTCCGGGCATCAGTCGGGCGGAAGCGGAACCTCCTCCGCATTGAGGAAGAGGTACTGGTAGACCTTGCCGAGGTAGGCGTACAACTCGGCCTCGCTCTCGAAGTCGACCCAGGTCGCCTCGCAGTACTGCCCGACCGAAAGCTCCTTCGTCTCCAGGACCCGGGAGAACTCCCGCTTGATCGACTCCCCCCACTCCGGGGCGAAGGAGGACAGCGTCGACCGAACCGCCGGGGTGTGGTGGAACGCCACCTCCACGTTCAGATAAGTCCGGAAGAAGCCTGCGAGATCTCCTGTCTCCGCCATCACGGATTCGGTCACCACCTGTCAGTTGCCGGGGATCTGTACGTACAGCGCGCTCAGCCCCGCGCTGTCCGCCACCAGGACGATGCCGTCCGGCGTGACGTCGGCCCCGGCAAGTGGAGCGGTTGCGGCGAACACGGCCAGCTGCCCGCCCTCCGCCTGCCAGATGCGGAGGTAGTCGCCACCGACGCTCAGCCGCAGGGCACCGGCCTCCCGGTCCTCGTCCGACGGCCGGGCCAGCTGCGCCGGGTGGAGCCGCGATCGGCCACTCCCCGGCATGCCGGTGAGAATGAGCGTCTTCGGTGACGTGCTGTCCGCTCTCCAGCGTGCGAGAGCAGTCAGTGCCCGGTCGCGGTTCCCGAGGTACGGGTGGGGCTGGTGCACTGCCAGGTCGGTCACGTAAGAGACTCCGAAGGACGGGGGTGGTGACGGTGGAGTGGGCGAGGCAGGCTCACTGGTCGCCGCTCGTCCGGACGTCGTACAGCGACGGGACGAAGTAGCGGTGCTCCCAGAAGCCACCGTCGGTGGCCGCCGGGTCTGCGGTCGAGACCCAGTCGGCGACGGCCTGCTCCAGATCGCCGCCGTCATGGTGCCCCAACAACACGGGTGCCGTCAGCGCCGCGTGGTGGAGCAGCACGATGCGCAGGAACCGGTCGAGAGTGCCGGCCATCAGAGGGAACGGGTCGCTCTCGGCGGCGCGGTAGCCGTGGCGCACCTCACCGGTACGACCGTCGACCAGGACGGGCGATCCCTGGAAGGTTCCGAGTCCCTCCCAGAGCTCGGGATCGCCGTCGGAGGGCCGCAGGTCCTCCGAGGCGACATCTGTCGTACGGAGTCCTGCGAGGCCTTCGGTGATGGGCCAGCCGACCTCTGCCAGAAATCTCCGGGTCTCGCCGTCCCGGATCCCCGCCGGAATGCGGTCGTCACGAACAGGACGGCACGCCCCCGGCCCGAATGCCCAGGCCTGCTCCAGCTCTTCCCGGCCGGCCGGAGCGGTCAGCGAGACCGCGGGCTTCGGCCACGCCGTCCGGCCGGCCAGGCTGTAGCCGGGCCGGCCGTGCGGCACGGGCGGAAGTTGGGCCAGCCGCTTCTCGTCCACCAGCGCGCCGAACAGCCCGCACCGGCCGGAGAACACCCACAGCGTTCCCCCGGGTGTGCCGGTCGGCGCGCACTGCACGGCCTCGTCCACGGCCCGGGGCACCCACGGCAGCCGTCGCGCCAACTCCGCACGCTCCGACGTGTCCAAGGATCCCCATGCCCCGTTCAGCCGCCGCACGGCACGGCCGGTCCCGTCGTCAGCCTCGACCTCGTCGAGCAGGTCCTCAGCCGGACCGCCGAGGAACTCCCCGGTCTCCACGTTCCACAGCCACTCGTACTCGACGTCCCAATCGTCCTCGTCCTCCCGCCGGATGGCGAAGGCGACGCCGTCCTCCCGCTCCACCAGGTGGACCTCGTCCGCGAGAGGGATCGGATCGGCCAGCGGTGCAAGCCCGCTGGGCCACTGCCACCGCGACCACACCGTCCGCCACGGAAGACCCACCCGCGCCGCCACCTCGTCCGCAGCCCCGCCCAACCCGCGGCTCAGCAGCGCATGGTGGACCCAGGCCAGCCACTCCTCATGGCTCGCAGGCGCGGCCAGCCCCTCCTGCAGCAGGCACTGCAGATCCCCCGCGAGTCCGCCCAGCGGCACACCCTCCGGGTACGCCAGCGCCAGGCCCAGACCGAGGCCGTACCACCCCGACTCCACCAGGAAGTCCGGGTCCGTCAGCCACTCCCCCAACTCCCCGGCCAGCGCCGCATGCACCGGCCGCGCGGCGCCCAGGTAGGCCGCCACGGTCTCGTCGGTCCCGGCGGCGTCGGACCGCAGTCCGACCAGGGCACGGTGAACCGCACGCTGCTGCACGTCGCTCAGCGGCAGCCGGGCCCGGACGTCCCGATGGGCCACCCGATCCGCGAAGCGGACGGCATTGCCCTCAACCGTGATCTCGGGTCGGCGAGCCGCGAACTCCGTCAACTGCTCGACCGACACGGGCCGGCCCGTCAGGGCGACCGCGAACACGCGCCACACCTGCAGGCCCGAGCACGGCAGCTCCAGGGCCGCCGCGGCGGCAAGCCAGAGCAACTCGTCAGGTGCCGCAGGGAGGTCGTGCCACGCGACTGCCTCCGGTCGGTCGTCGGCATCTGCGGGCAGGGCGATCGTCACGGGTCGCCCCACCAGCTCCGACACCACCCGGCTGCCGCAGGACGTGATGCGTTTCGGCTCGTCCGAGCTCACCAGTGGACCGGCGAGCTCCACCCGCTCAAGCCGCAGGTGGACGCCCGCACCGGCCTCGCCGGCCGCGCGGCCGGCTGCTGCAACGGCCGACTCGAGGCTCTGCCCGGCACAGTCGACGGCAACGGAAACAGCCTGGGGCGAGCCATCGTTCGTCACGCAGCAATCCTATGCATCGGCACCGCCACCCCTCCGAATGCTTGCACGAATCCACAGGACCTCGATGTGGTGCATGTACCAGCGGGTGTCGGTGTCCTGGCCCCCTCGGCCGTCTTTCCGGTGCGGAACCCGATTCCGTAACCCACTTCCACGCCGGATTCGAGGAAACAGCTGGCCGTGCACCGTCCGGAAACGTGCGTGGAGTTCGTCGTCCGGCTCGAAGTCGACGAATACGATGAATCCGGCCGTGACCATTCCCAAATCCATGACGGCCGGTTTCCACGAACAGGTTCCCCACGGCAGCAGTCGATCAGGTCTCGCACTGCCCGACCCAGCGCCGCTCGAGCAGGTACTTCGGCAGGTGCGCGGACTCCACCCCCACGGGCACACCACCGCCGACCGAAGGATTCTTCCTCTCCCGAGGCCCGAGCGGTCCCGCACCGGGGCCTCCATCCCGCGGCGCATGCGCAATGGCGGTGTGTCAGAGCAGACCGTCCCAATGCTGCTCGAGAATGACCGACCACCAGTTCTCAGGATCGCTGAAGGCCGTACCGTCGAGCGCCGCCACGGCGTGCTGGAACTCGGCGGTGTGGCCTGCGGAATCTGCGGGACCGAGTCCTACCCGCTGCGGCCACGCGCGGCGCAACAGTTCGAGGCAGCCGGCGTACCGCTCGACACTCCGGTTGACATACAGCGCCCGGCCGGATCGACGTCCTACCGCCCACACTTCACCGGTTCCAGGGGTGACGCAGATCTCGCGGCCATAGTCCGAGCCGATCCGGACGTAACCCCGGGCAGTGAATTCCTGCTCCACCTCAGCCGAGAGGACGTTGCCGTGCGCGATGAGATGGTCGACCAGCGGCGCGGTTCCCTCGGCCTCACCGGCAGGCTCGAAGAACGGCGGGAAGACCGCACCCAATGAGGCGGAGACATCGGTCGGTGCCGTGGAAACCGCCGCGTCGCTCTCCTGCACCGACGACAGCGGCAGGCGGCGCGTCTCGACGTCGATCACGAAACCGCGCTGACGCCCCGACTCCACCAGATGCGTCCGCAGGGCCGCCATACCGCGCTGCCTGGACTCCACGCTCGCCCCGTACTCGGCGGAGTGCGAGACCTTGACCTGGGGCCACCAGCGAAGCACCTGGGCAGCGCAGTTGCCTCCCGGGACGTCGCAGACCTGGAGCTCGCCGTAGAGCTGGAGCACGTCGCCCGCACGGATGCCGCGCTCCTCCAACCGCGCCCGCAACTGCCACTCCGGGTGCGGCAGGCCAGGGCCGCTGCGCGCGACCTCGGACATCTCCTCCCCCTGCGGCGTGAGGAACTTGACTGCTGCCGAATATCCCGGCCCGGTCCTGAGCACTGCCCTTCTCACTCTCTCCCCCGATTGTGTGCGATGCCGGAAGCGCGACGTTTACCCGTAAAGGGTGTACGAGCTCGCATCCTGGATCGCCTGAAGCCAGCACCATCCCCGTCCCTGCTCCGCGGCCGGCTCGGGGTCGATCCGGGTGAGCCCCTCATGGACGAAGGCTTCGAACTCCCCGCGCTCGTCGTCCTGTCGGCCTGCCGAGACCGAGAGCGCCCAGGAAGTCAGCGCCTGACAGGCGGCGAAAGCTGCCACGGAGGTGTTGACCAGCTCCGGCTCCCCGTCCTCCACCTGGACGACGTGACCCGTGGCATGCTCGACGCACAGCGGTGTGAACTCGTCGGCGGAGACGGCGATCACGGTGTATCCCGCGTCCGTGTCCTCGCTCTCCTCGCCCTGCTCGGCCCAGTACTCCTCCAGCGTCCGGAGGGATTCGAGACACCCCAGCGTGTCCTGCCAGAAGACCGGGAAGCCCGGGAGTCCGACTTTGCACAGCATGCGTGCCACATCCGCCCGGTCGGCCAGCGGGCCGAGTCGCGCAGGGTCGGCGTACGCGATGCCACCCTGGTAGTAAAGGTGGAGATCAGCCGCGTCCAGCTCCGACTGCGCCCACCATCCGTGGTGCGGCAGCAGCTTCGCCTCGGTGTTCCAGGCGCTGTGTTCGACGCCAGCCGCCGACGTGAAGTCGACGACGGCAGCGCCGCTGTGGCCCGCGAGCAACACCCGGCCGCCCGGCAGTGGATACGCCTGCGCTCCCGGGAGCGGAGGGCACAGCGGATACACCTCCTCGCCCGGGACTCCCGGACGCGTCACCCGGGCCCGGAGCAGGCCCAGGTCGTCGTCGAACACCTCGACCGTGACCACCGAGCCATCACCGGTCGCGGTCGGCGCCGTGTCCGGAACGGCGGGTGCCTCGTCAAGTGCATCGCCGATCTGCTCACCACTGTCCAGCGCGTACCACCGGAAACGGGCGTCGTACGCAGATCGCAGGCAGACCTGATCGACCTCCGTCGCATCCGCCCCGGATCGCCGGCCCACGATCTCCACCGGCCCCGTCCAGCCCTGGCCGAACGCACGCGTGTCGAAGACCCCGAGCGGCCGCCACCGAACCCACTTCGCCCGCCAGGGAAGCGGCAGACCAAGCGCATCCAGCGCACCGACCAACGTGTGATCGCCCCACATCTGGGCTGCGAACCGCAACCGGGAAACCCACTCGGCAGGCCCGCACCGGGTGTCGGAGCGGTAGGCCCGCACCGCCTCGGCCACCACACCTCGACGCCTGTGCGCAGTTGCGTCGTCGGCGGCTCCCGCCGCCGACACTGCCTCCGACAGAGACTGCGGGTCGGACAGAGCCAGTACGCGCACATCCGCCAGCCACTCGTCGAGCATCCCGCCGCCAAGGGCGTGCCCGATGCCGAACCGCAGGGCGTACACCTCACCCGGACTCAGCGGTCGGCCGTCCGCAACCGCTGCCACGTCCTCCGGGACGTACTCGCGGACGGCCGACGCGATCCGCCGCTGCACCTCAGCGACACCGGAACCGTACGACACCATGGCTGCATCGGCGAGAGCGGCGTCCCTCAGCCGGGCGTGACGCACCGGGCGACCGCCCTGCAAAGCCGCGTCCTCGGCGAATTCCTCCGCCACGAACGCGGCGACGGCACTCTCGAAGTCTTCGAGTTCCTCGATCCCGACCTCGCGACCACGTACCGCAGTTGCGGCGCTCAGGCGCAGTTCGTCCGGCATACCCAGGACGCCCTCGGCCAGGACCAACGGCGCCAGCACCTGGCGTGCTCGCGGTCCGGCCGGACCGAGTGCTCCCAGGACGAACTCCCAGGCGCCTTCCAGTGAGTCCGGCAGATCCTCCCCTGCGTCGCTCTCCGGACGGACCCTGATCTCCATCGCCAGCACTTCGGCAAGCAGGAAGTTCGGCCACGCCGCGGCACTGATCGCCGCCGCGACCTCACTTGCCCGGCCTCCGCCGCCCGCGTACGTCGAGTCGGGGGCTTCCAGTAGGTCGCACACCCATCCCTCGAACTCCGCACGGTCCGGAGCGAACCGCTCGGAGTCCAGATCGATCACCGAGTCCGCGAGATGCGGCCGCAGGCGCAGCAACTGCGCCAGGACGGCCCGATCGACCTCTGCCAGTACGAACGCCAGGTAGCCCGACCAGGACTGGCTCAGCTCCGAGGTCTCGGTCAGCTCGATCAGCAGCTCCGGCACCCGGGTGCCTCGCCTCGAGGTCACGCGGAGCCGGCCGGGGGCACCGGACAGCACGACGCCACGCGGGGCATCGGCCTCTCCTAGAGCCCACCGAAAGCCGAAGTAGTCGTTGTCAGCGTTGACCTCGGCCGCCAGGTCCATTCCCGCGGCCAGCGATCGCAGCCACTCCGCCTCGGTCTCCCCGGAAGCATCGGCCACCCCGTCGAGGGCACCCACCTGCGGCAGCGGCCCACCAGCAGGAGCCACCAGCTCCCGGGCCTCGCTGTCGGCCGCGAGCGCCGTTCGGGCGAGGAGCCAGCTCTTGCCCGCGCCCCGGGCTCCCGTGACGAGCCGGATCCCGTCGCCGATGTCCCGCCTCTCCAGCCACGCGGCCAACTCCTCGGCAGCGGCCTGACGGGCCGCCAGGTGAAAGCGCATGATCCGTCTCACTCCTCGGTATCGATCGGGGCCGGAGCAGGCGGGGGGCTCGGCAGTCCGGCCTGGGGTGCGCCAGACGGGTAGTAGCGCCGGTTCTCGTTGATGATCGCCTGGCGCTTCTTCTTGATTTTCTTGATCTGGTCGCTCATCTTCTTCGAGCCGGTGCCGTCGTCAGGATGCGGGACCGAATGCGTGACCCTGACCTTCCCGAACGTGGTGTACAGGATTCTGGCACAGCCCGACTGACGGCACGGCGCCCGCTCGGAGTAGACCTCCTCCAGTCTGATCTGCTGCGGAGGCGTCAGCCCCTGCTGAAGATGAAGCAGGTACTCCTTGGCCAGCTTCTCCGAATGCCCTGCACCGGTCCATGCCTCCCCCGGGATGGCCGGGATGTTGCTGCCCCTTCCCCAGCTCCGCGAGATGATCACCATCGACTCACCGTCAGGTTCGATGACGAACTTGAACGCCGCGTAGTTCGCCGAGGTCTCGCCGTGCAGACCGCCGGGTGCCGGGTGCCGAGTCAGGGCAGAGCCCGGAATGGCGTACTCCTGGTAGAAGGAGTCATCGGCTCGGGCCGCCTCAACCATTTGGCTGAGCTTGGACTTGCCGAAACCCTCCTCCTGGGAGTCCGCCAGAACCTGCCACTCAGGTCCGTTCCGGCCGTGTATCGGTGCAGGGGGTTCCTTGATGTGGCCGTCCTCCGTCGGCTTGTGATCACCCTCCAACCGATGCCCGTAGTCCGGATCCCCGGGCTTCCGCTTTCCGGCAGCCTCCTCCGGAGCGCGCCGTTCAGGACGGGTGTCGGATGCGTCGTGGCGCGGATCGCGTTCGGGTGTGGCGGGCCGGCGGTCCGGGCCGAGGGGGATGGCGAAGACGCCGTGGTCACCGCTGTGGAGGGGCTGGCTGGAGCGGCGGCCGGTCTGGGCGTCGACGTAGGTGATCTTGCCGTTGTGGTTGACGGCGTTCCAGGCGTGGGCGCGGCCGTCGGCGTCGCGGGTGATGATCACGGCCTGCGAGCCGTGGCCCTCGCGGCGGAGGGTGTCCTCCAGGCGGCGGTAGGCGTCCTTGCCGTCGCCCATGTCGGAGAACCTGGCACCGAGGGCGTTCTCGATACGGTCGCGGCCACCACGCTCACCGCGGTCGGACGGGTTCCCGTCCGCGTCGTGGTCGGGGGTACGGGCGGCTGCCGGGGTCGGGTGGCCGGAGTAGGTGTCGACGGTGGCCAGCGCCACGTCGACGCAGTTGTTGTGGCGGCCGGGGGCGTCCGGATCCCCGTTGATCGCGCGCGGCCAGTCGCCCTCCGGGTCAGGGTGCCGCTGCGGCTTGCCGTCGGCGTCGCGCGGGACGGAGTTCTCGACCCGCTCGCGGTCGTGGTGGCCGGGCTCGACCAGGCCGCCCGGGCTCCCGTACGGACGGTCGGCGGTCGCCGGACGGTCCGGGTCGGCCGGCTTGTGGTCGGGAGTGGAGTGCTCGGGAGCGTTGTCGTCGGCCGGCTTGTGCTCGGGGCTCCGGTCCGGAGTGTGCGCGGCCGTGTCGTCGTGGCGGTCCGCCTCCGGGCGGCGGTGGTCCGGGGTGGCCGAGTCGTCGGTCGCCGGGGTGCGCTCGGACGTCGGCCGGTGGTCTGCGGTCCGCGGATCAGGCCGTGCGGACGTGTCCGAGGGGCGCTCTGCGCGGGGGTCCGGACGGGTCGGCGCATCGGCGGTGCGGTCCGCGCGGGGGTCCCGGCCCTTGGGCGTGTCCGGGCGGTCGGTACGGGGGTCCGGCCTGGAGGCACCGTCCTGGCGCGGCGGAGTGGTCGAGGGACGGCCCCACGGGGCGGTGCGCGGGTCGGGGCGGCCGGCCGTGGGCTGCTGGCCCAGAGTGACCGGGCGGTCGGGGGCGGGGTTGTTCCGCTGACCGGGGACGGTGCGCGTGCTGTCGGCAGGCCGGTTGGCGGTCGGACGGTCGGTGCGGGGCGTACCCGTACCACCCGTGCCGGGCGTCCCGGAGGTCGGCGGGACACCCGCGCCGGGGTTCACCGGGCCGGGGTTCTGGGACGGCTGGCCGGTGGACGGCGTTGTGGTGCCGTCGGGGGTGGGCGTACCGGGCGTGTGGGTCGGCGGTGCGTCGGCGACCGCGGTGGAGGCGGTGTGGACGGTGGCCTGGCGCTGGCCGTCCGAGGACGGCGTGCGGGAGCCGTCGCCGGCGGGGACGTGCGGGACGGACCCGGTGTGCGGCGGGACCGCCGAACCGGAACGTTCCTGCTGCGGAGCGGCCTCCTCGGCCCGCGGGACGGACTCGTGGCGCTGCGGCGGCGCCTCGCTTCCGGGACGTCCGGTTTCCGGGCCGTTGTGGGACTGGGCCGCAGTGCTCGCCGGGGCATCGCCGCGCACGGGACCGTAGGACGGAGACGGACGGCTCTCGCCGCTGTGCGCGGGCGAGCCGGAGGTGTCGTCGCCGCGCACCGGCCCGTACGACGGGGTGGTGGCGCGCGCCTCGCCGGAATGCGGTTGGGCGTGCGACGGTGTCGAAGCGGCATCCGAGGACGGCCGGGACGTCGGGGAGTCGGCAGCATGGCTCGGCGCCGGGGACGGCGACGAGTCGGGCGTGGGGTGGTTGGAGACCGGGCCGGGCCGGGAGTCCGGGGTGCCGCTGTGCGGCGGGGTGCCGCTGTGCGGCGGGGTGCCAGTGTCGCCGGGGGGGTGCGGAGTGGCCGCATGCGCCGGAGCCGTGGCTGGGGCCGGGGCGGGAGCGGGCGTGGTGTCGGGCCGGGCGTTCGGGGTGCCGCCGTGCGTGGGGGTCGACGATCCGTCACCGGTGTGCTGGGGCGCCGGGGTGTGCGACGGGCCCGGGGCGGGGGCAGGAGCAGGTGTGGCGTCGGGTGTGGGGTGCGCGGTGGTCGGGCCGGGGCGGGTGGTGTCCCCGCCCGAACGGTCCGAGGGGGCGTCACCACTGCGTGCGGGCCCGTCCGGAGAACCGTCCTGCGCAGGCGGGGTCGGCCGGCTGTCCGTCCCGGTGTGCGCGGGCGGCGCATCCGCGCCGCGGCCGTCACCCGACGCCGGCACCGGACCGTCCGAGCCGGGCGCCGGACGGCTGTCCGCGCCTGTGTGAGTGGGCGAGCCGCTGTCGGGGGCCGGCGAAGGGGTGTGGTCCGCGGCGGGAGTCGGTGCAGGGTCGGAGCTCAGACGGGTGCCGAAGGGGTCGAGCGGGTCGGCGCTGCGGTGGTCACTCGCGGGTGCCTGCGCAGGGGCCGGAGCCGGTCGGGGCGTGGTGTCGCTGCGATTGGCCGCTCCGGTGTCGCCGCTCCCGCTGTCGGCCGAGGGGGTGTGGCCGGCGCCGCCGGTGCCCGAGTCGCCGGACGAGGTACGCGAGCCGCTCGGCGAAGACCCGGACGAGCCGGAGGAGTTGGAGCCGGACGTCCCGGTACTGCCCGAACCGCCCGACGAAGCGGACGAACCCGAGGAGCCCGAGGAGCCCGAGGAGCCCGAGGAACCCGAGGAACCAGACGAATCAGACGAACCCGAGGAGTTCGACGACGAGTTGGACGAGGACCCGGAGTCCCCGCTGCTCCCTCTGCTCCCGCTGCCGCTCTCGTTCCCGCTCTCGCTTCCACCACCCTCGTGGCCGCTGCCGCCGTCGCCGTGCCCGGCCGCGCGCTCCGCATGGTGCCGGACCGAGCCACCGGCCCGCGAGCCCAGCCCGTCGCGCAGCGACTCCCCGAAGGACTGCTTCCAGTTCTCGGCAGAGGACTTGCCCTCCTCCCAGCCCGTCTTCGCCGTCCGGCCCAGGTCGTAGCCGTCCTGCGCGCCGAACCCCTGGTTCACCGTCTGCGCGATCAGGTCCGAGATCATCGCCTGCACGGCGGAGACGATCGGGTCCTTCAACGTCTCCATGATCGCCTCGATCAGCGCATCACGGAGCTCCTTCAGCAACCGGCGGACGATCATCTTCGTCGCCTGTGTCGCCCCGAGCGCACCGAGCTCCGACAGGCCGAACGTGAACGGCGCCGCCGCCTGCGCCGCGATGATCTCCGCGGCCAGGATCACTATCTGGGCGATCACCGCGATCTTGCACGTGATCACGATGACCGCGGCGGCATCGAACGCCGCCGCGATCAACCGCGCGGCCTGCGCCGCGTCGGCGAGATAGCCGTCCCCGCCCGTCGAGAACTTGTCGAACGCCTTCCCGAACGCGTCGATCGAGTCGCCGCTGTTCGCCGACCGCACACTGTTCGCCGCCGACAACGCCTGATAGTTCAGCTCGTCGACCTGATCCGCGAAGTCGCGCCACACCTGGGCGCACTCGCGCATCTTGTCCTCGTCCGCCTTCGGCCAGTCGAAGCCGAGCATCTCCAGGACCCACTCAAGGCCGTCCGGCAGCATCAGCGACACGAGTCAGTTCCCCCCAACTGACTAGCCCGTCCTGGCCCGAAGACCGGGTACGGGTGAACAAGAACCAAGCACGATACGAACGACGATCAGTCAGATGATCCTACTCATCGCCCCGACACACCCACGCCCCCACGACCGGCGGAACCCCTGCTCGGCGCTGTCGAGGCCGATCCTTCACCGGCCCCGCACGGACACCACGACAACCCTGCACACCCGGAACCGGACGGCCCGTCACTTCCGCCCGTCGCGCTTGGCGGAGCCGTTCTCGGCCTCCTCCCGCTCGCGGACCAGCTTCTCCGCGCGCTCCTCCGACTTGCGGCGGTCCTCCGGCGACATGTGCTCGGCGGCGTCGCGCATCTCGCCGAGCCGGGTGCCGATCGCGTGCATGTAGCGGTCGGACTCGATGACGTCCTTCATGCCGATGCGGCCGCTTAGCACGCTCTTGGCCATCTCCTGCAGCTCGGGGCCGACGTTGGAGTTGTTGGCGATGGTGCGCAGTGCCTTGTGCAGCTCGGCGGCCTGGGTCGGGTTGTCCGCCACGTCCAGCAGTTCGTCGTCGCCGATCTCGTGCTCTTCGGCCATGGCGGCCACCTCCCCGTCGTCCCTCACCCTGGACTGGGCCGCGCCAAGACCGGTCGGCCGCAGTCGCTTTCGTCGTGCGATCATATGCAACCGTTCGGAGTCGACGGTGCCTGACGGTAATCTCGGCCGGAGTCCGCTACACGGAGGAGTCGTCGTGATCACCCAGGAGCAGGCCCTCGCCGCAGCCGACCGCTGGCTGAACGGCGATGCGCCGGCCGAGCAGCGCCGTGCCGTCCGCCACCGCGAGTTCGGTCTCGGCTGGGTGGTCTGGGCGGCGCCCGCGCCGTTGGAGCGCGACCCCGTGACCGGGGAGCGGCGCCCGCCGGCCGACCTCGGCGACGCCTCCGGCGTGGTGGACCGGGAGACCGGCGAGCTCAGCGTCTGGCCGTCGATCCCGGTGGACGAGGTGATCCGCTCGTACGAGGCGAAGCACGCCGACCGGGCGCACCGGAACGACCCGCCGGCCACCGGCCCGGGCAACACCGCCGTCGCCACCTACGTGAACCCGGCCGACGGCGAGGAGGTCATGCTCTACCGCAACGCGGGGCCGGGCCTGCCGCCGGCGGAGTACCAGCTCGCCGCCGAGCTCGACCGGCTCGGCGTGCCCGCCGGCAACGTGGTCGCCGTCCACACCGACCTGCGCCCGGCCACCCTGCCCGGCGGCTACACCGCCGCCCTGCTGGAACGCGCCTTCCCCAACGCGGGCGTCTCCTGCTCGCACACGTACGGGATCTTCGCCGAGGAGCGGGCCGAGGGCGTCGCGGCGCTCACCGAGCACGCCGAGCGGATCGCCCGGATGGCCGGGCAGCAGCCGCCCCCGCGGCCGCACCGGGTGCCGGCGCCGCAGCCCGGCGAGGTGGAGCCCGCCGCGCCGGTGCGTGACGTGGCGCTCGGCCGCCGCATCGCCGAGGTCTTCGGCGAGGTCGTGCGGTACGACGCCGACGACATCGCGGGCAGTGCCCTGCCGGAGTCGGCCCGCTCCACGCTGACCTGGGCGGGGCTGCCCGCCGACGTGCCGCTGTTCTTCGCCGCGGACCACCCGGACGCTCCGCCGCCCGGCGGCCTGTTCGCCGATCTGCGCGCTCATCTGACCTCCGCCGGTACGGAATTGGATCCGCAGCTGCTGGACGTCCTCGCGGGCTGGACCAGGCTCGGCTCGGACGGCCTGTGCGTCGTCGCCGTGCAGTGCGACGGTGACGAGCAGAGCGCCGGGTCGGTCTGGGCCGTCCACCCGCGCACGGGCAGCGGACGGTACGTCAACGCCTCGGTCTCCGCCTTCCTGCGCAGCCTGGACGCCCTGGCGACGGCGCGCGCCGCGCTGCGCGGGCTGGACCCGCTGGCCGCCGGCGCCGCAGTGGCCGCACTCCAGAACGAGCTCGCGGCGATCGACCCGCAGGCCTTCCACAAGGACTCCACCTGGTGGAACGTGGTCGTCGAGCAGATGTGGCACGGCCTGTTCTGACCCTGCACCCGTAGCAGGACTCGCGTTCAGGAGTGCCCGACCCGCACCAGGGCGGCGGCCAGCGCGGGCAGTTCCGGTCCCGGTACCAGCGCGGCCAGGCGCTCCGGCTCGTCGGGCAGGCCGAGCGCGGCGGCGGAGGCCCTGGCGCGCTGGTCGAAGGAGGGGCGGAGCTCCGGCCAGACGCCCTGGGCCTCGCGGCAGAAGATGTCCGCGCCGACGGGTCCGATCCGGGGGAACTCCCGGAGCAGCCGGTGCACCTCCGCGGTGTCGCCGTCGGCCTCCGCGCGGAGTCGGCGCAGGTCGCCGCGCCACCGTTCGAGGAGTAGGTCGGCACCGCGGCCGAGGGCGGTGGCGGTGCTCTCGTCGTAGCGGACGTAGTGGGCGCGGCCGAGGGCGTCGACGCGGTCCTGCCAGTCGGCGCCGGTCATCGCCTGCGGGGTGCGCAGGCCGGCCCGGAAGAGTTCGCGGGCCGCGGCGGCGGCGATGTCGGCCCTGATCCGGGTGGAGCAGAGCAGGGTCAGCACGAGCAGCTGGTAGAGCGGGGCGGGCTTGTCACGCAGGGCGATCCCGGCCTCCTGCGCGTAGGTCCGACCGTGTTCGCGCAGCAGCCGGGCCGCCGTCTCCGCGGCCCCGCTCACGTCCCGGCCTCGCTCACATGCAGGCGCCTACCCGCGGCCGGGCGGGCGAACCACCACTGCTCCGCTCCGCTGCACCGGGCCGTTCACGCGAGCGCCCGGACCTGGGCACTCATCGGACCCTCCGGGGTCAGCACCAGCCCTCGCCCTCGCGGGCGGTGCTGATCGTCACCCACAGCAGGCCGTCGCCGTCGCCGGGGCGGAAGCTGAGGAGGGCCTCGGTGCCGGCGGTCCGCTTGGTGTAGCAGTCGGGGGGTGTGATGCGGTCCACCGGCAGCGCGGTCCAGCCCTGCTCGCGGGCGAGGGTGCGGTAGGCGGCGGACGTCTCGGCGGGCGACCCGGTGCCACGGAAGGACTGCGCGACGGTCACCACCCGGTCGTCGTCGTCGCAGGTGTCCGTGGACTCTCCGACCGGTGCGAGCCGGTCGGTGCGGGCGGCGAGCAGGGGGTCCGCGGCCAGGGTGCGGGTGAGGCTGCGCTCGTCGGGGCCGCAGCCGTACAGGCCGCCGTCGAGCGCCCACCAGGCGCCGCCCACGGCGAGCGCGCCGAACACCAGTCCGCCCAGGACGACGGACGCCCCCACCCGAAGATCGTTCACGGGCGGGAGCGTACCGGTCGGCGGCGGCGGGGTGAACCCGCGGTCAGAACACCCGGACCATGGTGCGGTGCGGAATGCCGGCGTCCTCGTAGACCGGACCCTCGGCGGTGTAGCCGAGCCGCTCGTAGAAGCCGAGCGCGTGGACCTGGGCGTGCAGTTCGAGCTCGCGGGCGCCGCGGGCGCGGCCGGCCTGCTCGATGGCGCGGACGAGCTCGGCGCCGAGGCCGGTGCCGCGGGCGGGCTTGCGCACGGCCAGGCGGCCGAGCAGGACGCGGCCCTCGACGCCGGTGAGCTTCAGGGCGTCGGCGCCGTGGATGAGCCGGCCGGTGCCGAGGCCGGAGCCGTCGGGCGCGACGGCGAGCACGTGCACCGAGGTGGCGTCCAGCTCGTCGTACTCCAGCTCCTCCGGGACGTTCTGCTCCTCGACGAACACCTCGCGCCGGACGCTGCGCACCAGCGCGAGGTCGGCCTCGCCGTCGGCGATCCGGATCTCGACGGGCGGCGGGGTGGTCTGCTCGGCCATCTCAGCTCTCCGCGGAGATGATGTCGAGGGCCTTCTGCAGGTCGGCGGGGTACTCGCTGCGGAACTCGACCCACTGGCCGTCGGCGGGGTGCTCGAAGCCGAGCTGGACGGCGTGCAGCCACTGCCGGGTGAGGCCGAGGCGCTTGGCGAGGGTCGGGTCGGCGCCGTAGGTGAGGTCGCCGACGCAGGGGTGGCGCAGCGCGGACATGTGCACCCGGATCTGGTGGGTGCGGCCGGTCTCCAGCTTGATGTCGAGCAGGGAGGCGGCGCGGTAGGCCTCGATGAGGTCGTAGTGGGTGACCGAGGGCTTGCCGTCGCGGGTGACGGCCCACTTCCAGTCGCTGCTGGGGTGGCGGCCGATCGGGGCGTCGACGGTGCCGGTGAGCGGGTCGGGGTGGCCCTGGACGAGGGCGTTGTACTTCTTCTCCGTGATCCGGTCGTGGAACTGCCGCTTGAGGTCGGTGTAGGCGCGCTCGGACTTGGCGACGACCATGAGACCGGAGGTGCCGACGTCGAGGCGGTGCACGATGCCCTGGCGCTCGGCGGCACCGGAGGTGGAGATGCGGTAGCCGGCGGCGGCGAGGCCGCCGATGACGGTGGTGCCGGTCCAGCCGGGGCTGGGGTGGGCGGCGACGCCGACCGGCTTGTCGACGAGCACGATGTCGTCGTCGTCGTGGACGATGCGCATGCCCTCGACGTGCTCGGCGACGATCTGCACGGGGGCGGCGGGGGCCGGGATCTCGACCTCCAGCCAGGCGCCGGCGGTGACCCGCTCGGACTTCCCGGCGACGGAGCCGTCGAGCGTCACCTTGCCGTCGGCGGCCAGTTCGGCGGCCTTCGTCCGGGAGAAGCCGAACATCCGGGCCAGGGCGGCGTCGAGGCGCTCGCCCTCCAGGCCGTCGGGTACGGGAAGGCTGCGGGTCTGCGCTGCGATACTCACTCGTACGAGTATGCCGGACCGCGGAGGGCCACCCCACCGCCGCCGGGGCCGTGGGGGGCGGCCGGGCGCAACGTCACTCGGCGTGGTCGCCGGTGTTCTCCTCGCCGTCCTGGGCGGTGTGCGACCTGGCGGGCTGGTGGGTGGTGCCGTCCGGGTTGGAGCCGCGGAAGGAGAGCAGCACCACGAGGATGCCGCCGCAGACGATCGCCGAGTCGGCCAGGTTGAAGACGGCGAAGTGCTGGACGGAGATGAAGTCCACCACGTGGCCGCGGAACACGCCCGGGGAGCGGAACAGCCGGTCGGTGAGGTTGCCGAGGGCGCCGCCGAGCAGCAGGCCCAGCGCGATCGCCCAGGGCAGGCTGTAGAGGCGGCGGGCGATCCGCCAGATCACCACGATGACGGCGGCGGCGATGGCGGTGAAGACCACGGTCATGGCCTGGCCCATGCCGAAGGCGGCACCGGGGTTGCGGATCACCTGGAAGGTCATGACGTCGCCGATGACCTGGATCGGCCGGTGGCCCTCCAGCCGGGCGACGACCAGCAGCTTGCTGCCGAGGTCGATCAGGTAGGCGAGCAGCGCGACGGCCAGCAGGACGCCGATCCGGCGGCGGCGGACGTTGCGGGCGCCACCTGCGGCGGTGGCGCCGGCCGCGGCGCCGGTGGCCGGCTCGGAGGCGGACTCGTCCACGGCGGTCTCCGGCTCGTGCGGCACGCGTGCGGTGGGGACGGCTTCGTCCTGCGTCTGGGGGGAACCTGGGGTGCTGATGATCCGCTCCGCTGCCGTGTACAAGAGGACCGGCCCGAGGCGGGCCGGCCGTGGGCCGGGGTTACGGGGACGAGCGTACGGCAATCGGTGGCCGAAAAGCCCGTCCCCGCCGCCCCGGACGGACGCTACCTGCGCTCCTGCTTGGCCTTGCAGCCCACGCACAGGGTCGCCCGCGGGAACGCCTGGAGCCGGGCCTTGCCGATCGGCTGGCCGCATGACTCGCAGACGCCGAAGCCGACACCCTCCAGCCGGGCGAGGGCGCGCTCGGTCTGGGCGAGGCTGTCACGGGCGTTGTTGGCGAGGGCGAGTTCGCTCTCGCGGTTGATGTTCTTGGTGCCGGCGTCGACCTGGTCGTCGCCGGCGCCGTCGTTGGAGTCGCGCATCAGGCCGGTGATCGCGGCTTCGGAGGCCTCGATCTCGGCGCGCAGGCGCTCCAGGTCGGCGTTGAGCTCGGCGTGCAGCTCGGCCACCTCGGCCGATGTCCAGGCGTCCTCGCCGGGGCGGACGGGCAGCTCGGCCGGGTCCACCGACTCGGCGCCGCCGGCCCGGGCGCCGGAGCCCGCCGGGACGTGGGTGCGGCTGGCCGCCGCCCGGCCGGTGGTGGTGCTGGTCTTCCGCCGTGCAGTGCTCACGGTCCCCTCCCCTGGGTCGCCTGCCACAGCCTCCCGCGTCCGCTTGGTGGCGGTACGCGTGCCAGTTGCTCTCTCAGCCATGGCTTTCGACCTCATTTACGAATGATGCGAACCGCCGGTTCCCGGCGGCCTCCAGTGCCGGAAAGATAAACCCCATCGAATCCGGCCACAACGTGACATACCGGCGTCAGATCCGATCCCACTCGGGCAGCCTCTGCCGCCGCCGCTGCCCGGGTGCTGACCCTGTTGTGCCCAGATCGCCACCGGCTAATCTCGCCGCCGGTGGCACGGCCCCGGCGCTGCGCTTACCGGTTTGCCAACGCCGATACACTGGGCGTGCAAGGCGCAGATGGGACGAGTACCGCTGTACGCAGCCACCAGCGACCCGGGGACGGTGCGAGCCCGGGGGTGTGCACGGCGCGAAGATCACCCCGGAGCCGCCGGAAGAACGGCCGTCCGACCAGCTCGGCAGGCCCAGTAGAACCGGCAGCAGACCCAAACAAGAGGGTCGCGGGCCACGCCGGCCGCGGCCAAGGAGGGTGGTACCGCGGGACGGCATGCCGTCTCGTCCCTCCGTCGGAGCCAGTCCACGCATCCGCCGGAGGTAGACGCCCGCGATGAGCACCTACAACCCCGTCCCCGCACAGGTCGACCTGCCTGCCCTGGAGCACGGCATCCTGTCGTTCTGGCAGGACAACAAGATCTTCCAGCGCAGCCTTGAGCAGTCCGAGGGACGCCCGGAGTGGGTGTTCTACGAGGGCCCGCCGACCGCCAACGGCATGCCGGGCGCCCACCACATCGAGGCGCGCGTCTTCAAGGACGTCTTCCCGCGCTACCGGACGATGAAGGGCTACCACGTCGCCCGCAAGGCCGGCTGGGACTGCCACGGCCTGCCGGTCGAGCTCGCCGTCGAGAAGGAGCTCGGCTTCTCCGGCAAGCAGGACATCGAGGCCTTCGGTATCGCCGAGTTCAACGCCAAGTGCCGCGAGTCGGTCACCCGGCACACCGACGAGTTCACCAAGCTCACCGAGCGCATGGGCTACTGGGTCGACCTCGACGAGGCGTACCGGACCATGGACCCCTCCTACATCGAGTCGGTCTGGTGGTCGCTCAAGCAGATCTTCGACAAGGGCCTGCTGGTCCAGGACCACCGGGTCGCCCCCTGGTGCCCGCGCTGCGGCACCGGCCTGTCCGACCACGAGCTGGCCCAGGGCTACGAGACCGTCGTCGACCCCTCGGTCTACGTCCGCTTCCCGCTGACCTCCGGCCCGCTGGCCGGCGAGGCCGCGCTGCTGGTCTGGACGACCACCCCGTGGACCCTGGTCTCCAACACCGCCGCCGCGGTCCACCCCGAGGTCACCTACGTGGTGGCCACCGACGGCAACGAGAAGCTGGTCGTCGCCGAGCCGCTGGTCGGCAAGGCCCTCGGCGAGGGGTGGGAGACCACCGGGCAGACCTTCACCGGCGCCGAGATGGAGCGCTGGACGTACGACCGCCCGTTCCAGCTGGTCGAGATCGAGAACTCGCACTTCGTGGTGACCGCCGACTACGTCACCACCGAGGACGGCACCGGCATCGTCCACCAGTCCCCCGCCTTCGGCGCCGACGACCTCGCGGTCTGCCGCCGCTACGGCCTGCCCGTGGTCAACCCGGTCGAGGCCGACGGCACCTTCGCGGCCGAGGTCCCGCTGATCGGCGGCGTCTTCTTCAAGAAGGCCGACGAGACCCTCGTCGCCGACCTCCAGGCCCGCGGCCTGCTCTTCCGCCACCTGCCGTACGAGCACAGCTACCCGCACTGCTGGCGCTGCCACACCGCGCTGCTCTACTACGCGCAGCCGTCCTGGTACATCCGCACCACCGCGGTCAAGGACGCCCTCATCCGGGAGAACGAGAACACCAACTGGTTCCCCGAGAACGTCAAGCACGGCCGCTTCGGCGACTGGCTGAACAACAACATCGACTGGGCGCTCTCCCGCAACCGCTACTGGGGCACCCCGCTGCCGATCTGGCGCTGCGACGAGGGCCACGTCACCTGCGTCGGCTCGCTCACCGAGCTCTCCGAGCTCACCGGCACCGACCAGAGCGGCCTCGACCCGCACCGCCCCTACATCGACGACGTCACCTTCCGCTGCCCGCAGTGCTCCGGCACCGCCGTGCGCGTCCCCGAGGTCATCGACGCCTGGTACGACTCGGGCTCGATGCCCTTCGCCCAGTACGGCTACCCGTACCGCAACAAGGAGCTGTTCGAGAAGCGCTACCCGGCGCAGTTCATCTCCGAGGCGATCGACCAGACCCGCGGCTGGTTCTACACGCTGATGGCCGTCGGCACCCTGGTGTTCGACAAGTCCTCCTACGAGAACGTGGTCTGCCTCGGCCACATCCTCGCCGAGGACGGCCGGAAGATGTCCAAGCACCTCGGCAACATCCTCCAGCCGATCCCGCTGATGGACCAGCACGGTGCCGACGCCGTCCGGTGGTTCATGGCCGCCGGCGGTTCGCCCTGGTCCGCGCGCCGCGTCGGCCACGGCACCATCCAGGAGGTCGTCCGCAAGACCCTGCTGACCTACTGGAACACCGTCGCCTTCCAGGCCCTGTACGCGCGCACCGCCGCCTGGGCGCCCTCCGCCGCCGACCCCGCGCCGGCCGACCGGCCGCAGCTCGACAAGTGGGTGCTCTCCGAGCTCAACACCCTCGTCCGCGAGGTCGACCTCGCGCTGGAGGCCTACGACACCCAGCGGGCCGGCAAGCTGCTGTCCGCCTTCGTCGACGACCTCTCCAACTGGTACGTCCGCCGCGGCCGCCGCCGTTTCTGGCAGGGCGACGCCGCCGCGCTCGCCACCCTGCACGAGGCGCTGGAGACCGTCACCCGGCTGATGGCCCCGCTCACCCCGTTCATCACCGAGCGGGTCTGGCAGGACCTGGTCGTCCCGGTCACCCCCACCGCCCCGTCCTCCGTGCACCTCGCGACCTGGCCGACCGCCGACGAGACCCTCGTCGACGCCGCCCTCTCGCGGAACATGGCGCTGGTGCGGCGCCTCGTCGAACTCGGCCGGGCCACCCGCGCCGAGTCCGGCGTGAAGACCCGTCAGCCGCTCTCCCGCGCGCTGATCGCCGCCCAGGGCTGGGACGAACTCCCCGCCGACCTTCGGGCGCAGATCGCCGAGGAACTCAACGTCTCCACCCTGGAGTCGCTGGCCGGCGTCGGCGCCTCGCTCGTCGACACCTCCGCCAAGGCCAACTTCCGCGCCCTCGGCAAGCGGTTCGGCAAGGGCGTCCAGGACGTCGCCAAGGCGGTCGCCGCCGCGGACGCCGCCGTCCTCGCCGCCGAGCTTCGGGCCTCCGGCACCACCGGGGTCGAGCTCAACGGCGAGCGGATCGAACTCTCGCCGGACGAGGTGATCATCACCGAGACCCCGCGCGAGGGCTGGGCCGTCGCCAACGAGGCCGGCGCCACCGTCGCCCTCGACCTGGCGATCACCCCGGAGCTGAAGCGGCTCGGCGTCGCCCGCGACGCCATCCGCCAGATCCAGGAGGCCCGGAAGAACTCCGGCCTGGACGTCGCGGACCGGATCGTCCTGCGCTGGCGCGCCACCAGCGAGGAGACCGCCGAGGCCATCGCCGAACACGGCCCCCTCGTCGCCGACGAGGTCCTCGCCGTCGACTTCGCGGCCGGCGCCGCCGACTGGGACTCCGAGAGCTTCACCGACGAATCCCTCGGCCTCGCCTTCCAGCTCCGCAAGGCCTGACAGGCGACCCGCCAGGGGCAACCCGTAGGGGCGCGTGGGGGCACCTCCCGGCCGAAGGCTGGGGTGCCCCCACGCGCC